>PWQI01000200.1 GCA_003556805.1 Trueperaceae bacterium
ATGCCGGAGAAGTGTCGCGCGCTGCGCGTGCAGCTGGGCCTGCCCGACGCCGTCGCCAGCTTGGACGACGCACGCACCTGGGACGGCGTTCCCACCGGCACCGTCGCGACCGCGGGGGAGCCGCTGTTCCCGCGCATCGACGTGGCCGCCCTGCACGACGAGCTCGCGGAAGGCGACGCGACCGATGCACCCCTCGAGCACAAGGACGAGGTCGACATCAGCGCGTTCACGGCGCTCGAGTTACGCGTGGCGCTCGTCACGCACGTCGAGCCCCACCCGAAGGCCGACAAGCTCCTCGTCTTGACCGTGTCGCTCGGCAGCGAGACGCGCACCATCGTCTCGGGCATCCGCGCCCACTACGCGCCCGAGCAACTCGTCGGCAAGAAGGTCGTGATCGTCGCGAACCTCAAGCCGGTCAAGCTGCGCGGGGTGACGTCGCAGGGCATGGTGCTCTCCGCGGAAGACCCCGACGGAGCGCTCTCGGTCGTGACCGTCGATCGCGACCCCGTCGCGGGCGCCGAGGTGCGCTGAAAGGCGCCGACGCCGCGCGATTGACCACGCCCCTCGCGCCAACTACGCTGAGCGCATGAACGTCGTGCCCGCGCTCGTGATCGCAGGGCTGGGCGCGGCATGCGCAACGCTCCTCGTCGTGCTGTGGCGTCAGCGGCACGCCACGCCACACGTCGGCTTCCGCCAGGTGTTCGCGGCGATGCACGAGGCGGCGCTCGTCGTCGCTCCCGACGGCACCGTGCTCGAGGCCAACCCCGCTGCCGTGCGCCTGCTGGGCGAGGACGACCTCGCTGCGGTCCGCGGCGAGGCGTTGCTGAGGCTCGCGCCACAACTCGAGACCGCCCGGCGCGCAGCGCAGCGCAGCCGCGAGCCTCGGCACCTTGGCGGCGACTTTGAAGGGTTCTCCGCCAGCATCAGCCACATCACCGGGGCCGAAGCCCGCCGGAGCGCCAGCGTCATCGTGGTGCACGACGAACGCAGCGTTCGTGTGCGCGAGCGCGGGCTGCTGAGTGCGGCCCACACGGATCCGTTGACAAGGGCAGCGAACCGCGCTGGCTTCGCCACGGCGCTCGAGGACGCGCTGGGGCGGCGCGACGGCAGCGCGACCGGCGTGGTCTACGTCGACCTCGACGACTTCAAGCCGGTGAACGACGAGCACGGCCACGCCATCGGCGACGCGGTGCTGAAGCAGGTTGTCTCGCGCCTGCACGACGGGATGCGCGAGGGCGACCTGGTGGGGCGCTTGGGCGGCGACGAGTTCGCGCTGCTGCTGCGCGAGGTCACGCCGGCGGGCCTCGCCGCGGTGACGAAGCGCGTACGCGACGCGATCGCGGCGCCGATGATGTTCGATGACCTGACGGTGCGGATCGGGGCCAGCGTCGGCGTGTCGAGCGCACCGCGCGACGGCACCACGGTCGACGCGCTCTTGGCAGCCGCCGACGAGCGCATGTACCGCGAGAAGCGCGGCAAGCCCGGGCGCGACGGGGCCGCACCGCACGCCGCCGACGCCGGGCACGACGCCGAGCCGCGCGCTGCCGACGCTGCGCCATGACCGCCGCAGTCGTCGCGCACGCGCTGGCGCTCGCGTCGGTGTGCGCCCTCGGTTGGCGCGTGCTGCGAACCGATCGCACCCCCGCGCGAACCTGGTTCCTGCCGTTCGTGGCCGTGGTCGCGTGGTGGTCGTTCACGGCGACCGCCGGAGCCCTGACGGCCGCGCTGGGCGGGGCAGCGGGCACGTGGGCCCTGCTGTGGGAGCGGCTGGCCTTCGGCGGCGCGGCGCTCGCACCGGTCGCATGGTTGGCGTTCGTCGACGCCTTCATCGGCCACGGTGGCCCACGCCGGGCGCGCGCCGCCCTCCTCGCGTTGGTGCCGCTCGTGACGATCGCGCTGGCGCTCGCAGAACCGCGCGTCGGGTGGCTCCTCGTGGCGGACGCGTCCGGGGCGGTGCAGCGCGGTCCCTGGTTCTGGTGGGTCCACGTCCCGTACGGGTACGCCCTGCTCACGGTCGGCGCCGTGATCGTCTGGCGTGGCGCGCGAGCACGTTCGATGACCGTGCGCCGGCAGTTGCGCTGGCTGCTCGTCGCGGTGTCGGTGCCGATCGTGGGCAACCTGCTCGACCTCGCCGGCGCTCGCCCCGTGCCGGGCATCCAGCTGACGGTGGTCGGCTTCGTCGCGGCCACGGCCGCGCTCGCGTTCGCGATCACCGCGCGGCGTTTCCTGCGGCTTCCGCCCACCTCGTACCGCGAGCGCTGGGCCGCTGCCGTCTCGCCGGTGCTGTTCCTCGACGCCGAGTGGCGCGTGCTCGATCGCAACGCCGCGGCGGCGCGCCTGTTGCCACACGCCGACGACGGCGCCCCGCCGCTCGGCCGGCTGCTGCCGAGCGTCGCGGCGGCGCTGCACGGCCGCGAGGCGACCGACGGGCCGATCCAGGTGCACGCTCCGACCTTGCCTGGCCGCGCCGCCGCCGTGACGCTGGAGCCGCTGCGCGAGGGCTCGCGTCCGCCGTACGGCTACGTGCTGGTGGTCGACCCGGCGGGCGCCGGCTCGACTGCGCTCACCCCTGCGCCGCCATCACGCACTTGATCACGGCGTAACTGAAGCGCCCGTCGAGCGCGTCGAAGACGGGGCGGAGTCGGCGTTCGCCGCCTGCCTCCAGCTGAGCCTCGATCACCTGCCGGACGGGCGCGAGCGCTTCGGCCTCGAGCCCCGTCGCCTCTTCGGGCGTCAACTCGCCGCGCCGCACCAACTCGGCCAGGTGGTCCTCGATCGTTCGCTCGGTGAGCCCGCGCACGCGCGCCACCGCCGCCGGCGTGTTGCCCGCCAGGATCAGGTCGCGCGTGCGTGTGGCGGTGTCGGCGTCCGGGTCGGCGGCGGTGGCGAGGTCGACGGCAGGGTCAGCGACGGCGGGCTCTGCGACG
>PWQI01000066.1 GCA_003556805.1 Trueperaceae bacterium
GCGCAGCGGGCAGTCCGAGCTCCAGCGACACGCCTGGCAGCAGCGTGGCGACGGCGTCGCCGCGGGACAGCGCATCGATCTGCGCCACGCCCGATGCCTCGAGGTGGTCGACGGAGCGCGCACCCAACCGCACGGCGAGTTCGACGCCGCCGACGGCGTGGAACTGGTCGGCATGGAGCGCCAGGTCGAGCCCGGCCGCCCGGGCGGCCAGCAGCACGCGTTCCGCCTCGTCGGGCGTGAACGCCTCTCGTTCGACGAACACGTCGAGTCGCCCGGCCAGGCCGCGCGCGGCGGCTTCCGGGACCAGCCGCTCGACGACGTCGCGCAGGTGCCCGGCGCGATCGACCTGGTCCGGCAGGTGCACCAACAGGGTCGGGACCACGGTGACGCTCGCGCCCGCGCGCAGCTCGGCGATCGCCTCGAGCGACGCCAGTTCCGCCTCGACCGTGCCGCCGTAGCCGGACTTGACCTCGATCGTGGTGGCGCCGGAGGCGACGAGGTCGCCAAGTCGCGCGTGCGCTGCCGCGACCAACGCCGCGCGCGGCGCGGCGGCGGTGGCGCGCACCGTGGAGCGGATGCCGCCGCCACGCGCCAGGATGCGCTCGTACGGCACCCCGGAGAGCCGATCCTCCTGGTCCTGGTAGCGCTCGCCGGCCCAGAGCAGGTGCGTGTGCGGGTCGACGAGGCCGGGCACGACCGCACGGCCGCCCAGGTCGACCTCGTCGTCGGCGACGCCGTCCCACGCGTGGGCCGGACCCAGCCAGACGATGCGCCCGCCCTGCACGGCCAGGAGCGCGTCGCGCAGGACCAACAGCTCACCCTGCAGCGCGCCACGCTTGGCGCCCGGGCCGGCGGGGGTGACGAGTTCGGCGATGCCCGTGACGATCCGATCGACGCGGAGCGGCCCGGCAGCGCGCGTGCCCCCGCTGGCGAGGCCGCTCATCCGCGCACCGCCGCGAGCAGGTCGACCACCGCGCGCGCCGCGACCAGGGCCGAGAGGCCGCTCGGGTCGAGGCGCGGAGCGAGCTCGACGACGTCGGCGCCGACCACGGTGTTGCGAGCCGCGACGGCGCGCGCGACGGCGTCGGCCTCGCGGTACGTCAGGCCGTCCACCTCGGGGCTGCCGGTGCCGCTCAGGACGGCCGGATCGAGCACGTCGACGTCGAACGAGAGGTACACGCTGCGGCCGCTCGGGAGCGCGGCGAGGACGGACTCGAGGTCGTCCCTCACGGCGTCGGCGCGAAGCAGCGTGTGGCCGCGCGCGAGCGCCGCCTCGTACGCCTCGGGGTCGGTGCGTAGGCCGCGCAACCCGACGACCGTGACGTGCGCCAGGTTCGGCAGCGCCTCCACCGCGCGGCGGAAGGGGCTGCCGTTGCCGTAGCGGTCGTCACCGCGGCGGTCGCTGAAGTCGAGGTGGGCGTCGAGTTGCACCACGTGCAGATCAGGCACGTCGTCGAAGGCGCGGAGCAGCGGGAAGCTGATCGAGTGGTCGCCGCCGAGGAACAGCGGCAGGTCGGTGCGCTTCCTGAGGGCCCGCGCCGCCGCCGTGATGCGCTCACGCTCACCGGTGCGCTCTAGGCCCGCGAGCACCACGTCGCCGGCATCGACCAGCTCGAGCCCGGCGAGCACGGTGGCGTCTCGTGCGAGGTCGTAGAACCCCTCGGGCGGCAACGCGTAGCGCGCCGACGCCTCGCGCATGGCAGCGGGCGCCCAGCGTGCCCCGGGACGGAAGCCGACCGAGGTGTCGGTCGGCACGCCGAGCACGGCGGCCTCCGCGTGCCAGTCGGCCTCCAGGTCGCGCGCCGTGGCGCGAGCGAAGGTGGGGGCGTGCGCCAGCGCGCTCACGTCGGGCCGTCCGGTGCCGTGTCCGTGCCGATGCCGAGGCTCGGTAGATCGAGGCCGCGCTCGCGCGCCACGCGCAACGCGGTGTCGTAGCCGGCGTCGGCGTGCCGCACCACGCCCAACGCCGGGTCGTTCGTCAGGCACAGGCGCAGGCGCCGCTCGGCCGCTTCGCTGCCGTCGGCCACCGCCACCAGGCCGGCGTGTTGGCTGTAGCCCATCCCGACGCCACCGCCGTGGTGGAAGCTCACCCAGGCCGCGCCGGACGACGCGGCGAGCGCGAAGTTCAGCAGCGGCCAGTCGGAGACGGCGTCGGAGCCGTCGCGCATCGCCTCGGTCTCGCGGTACGGGCTGGCGACGGAGCCGGCGTCGAGGTGGTCGCGGCCGATCACGATCGGCGCCGACGCCTCGCCGTCACGCACCATCTGGTTGAAGCGCAGCCCGGCGCGATCGCGCTCGCGGTAGCCGAGCCAACAGATGCGCGCCGGGAGGCCTTGGAAGGCGACGCGCTCGCCGGCGTAGCGCAGCCAGCGCTGCAGGCGCTCGTCGTCGGGGAAGAGCTCCAGCAGCGCGCGGTCGGTGGCGTGGATGTCGGCCGGGTCGCCCGAGAGGGCCACCCAGCGGAAGGGGCCGCGACCCTCGCAGAACGACTCGCGGATGAAGGCCGGAACGAAGCCGGGGTAGCCGAAGGCGTCCTCGACGCCGGCGGCCTTGGCCTCGGCGCGCAGGTTGTTGCCGTAGTCGAAGGCGACCGCGCCGGCGCGCTGCATGGCCAAGATGGCGCGCACGTGCTCGGCCATGGCGCTGCGTACGCGCGCCATGTAGCCCTCCGGGTCGCGCTCGCGCAGGTCCGAGGCGTCCTCGTCGGCGCGCATCGGCGGGAGGTAGCCGTAGCGCGGGTCGTGAGCGCTGGTCTGATCGGTGACGAGGTCGGGCGTGAAACCGCGCGCCACCATCGCCGGCAGCACCTCGGCAGCGTTGCCGAGCAGGCCGATGGAGCGGGCGCGGCGCTCGCGCTTGGCGGCCTCGGCCAGCTCGAGGGCGTGGTCGAGGTCGCGCGCGACCTCGTCGAGGTAGC
>PWQI01000022.1 GCA_003556805.1 Trueperaceae bacterium
GACGGCACCGGAGAGCACCCGCACGCCCGCCAACGCCGGGTCGTCGAAGCGGAACACGCCCATCAACCGCTCCGCCGCGAACACGGCCGGCAGTCCCGCCTCCGGGGGATCGCTCGCCACGACACGGAAGACCGACTCGCCCTGCTGGCCGAACAGCCCGATCGCCAGGTCCTCGGGCGCGTAGGCGAAGCGCTCGAAGCGCAACGCGCAGCCGCTCATCGCCGCCAACACGGGTTCAGCGCGCTCATCGCCGCGGCCCTCGCCGAGGCGCAGGCCCGGCGCGGGCTCGAACAGGAGCAGCCGTGGTTGCGGCGTCCAGTTCCACATCACCGCAAAGAACGTGACCTCGTCGCCCTGTCCGGTCGCGAACACCACCAACGGTCGCAACGCGCCCGACACGGCTCCGAGCGTGGCGGCCATGTCGCTCAGCATCCCCTCGCGCCCGCCCCCCTGCACGGTCGCGGGCGTGGCTCGGTACCAGCCGGCGAAGCGCGCGTGCATCGCCTGCCAGGCGTCCAGGTCGTGCGTCTCGAGCGACCAACCGTCCGGGAGTAGGCCCACCGAGGCGACGAAGCGTGCTGCCTCGGCGCCGCGCTCACCCGCCGGGATCGGCGCGCCGGGGTTGCGCCACGGCCGCAGCGCCGGCTCGACCTGGCGCACCGCCGCGGCGAGCAGCTCGACGGCCACGACGCCGTCGCTCACCCCCGGCAGGGGCAGCGCGCGGCGCAACTGCGGCTCGCACACGCCGTCGGCGGCAGCGGCCCAACCCGCAGCCCCCGCCGCCAGGGCGAGGACCACGACCAGGGCCGCGAGCCGCCGCACGGTCAGAACAACGCCGCTACGTCGACCTCGTCGCCGGGCTGCACGTAGGCGGTGTCCATCTGCGCCAACTGCAGCCGCCCGGAGACGTCGTCGTTGACGGCGTGCCAGTACGTGTAGGCCTCGAGCACCCAGATGCCCGACTCGCGCGTGCCGTTGCCGGAGCCCTTCACGCCGCCGAACGGCAGGTGCGCCTCGGCGCCGTTGGTGGTGTTGTTGATCGAACTCATGCCGGCCTGGATACGGCTCTTGAAGCGGTACGCCCAGTCGCGGTCCATGGTGTAGATCGCGCTCGAGAGGCCGTAGTCGACGGCGTTGGCGGCGTCGATCGCGGCGTCGACCCCGTCGACCTTCACCAGGTTGATGGTCGGCCCGAACACTTCCTCCTGGAACAGTCGCATTCCGGGCTGCACGCCCGTCCACACGGTCGGCCAGCCGTAGAATCCGGCCTCAGGGTCGCCGCCGGTCCAGCCGGTCGGGGCGTTGCCCTCGGCGATGCGCCCCTGGCCGTACGCGAGCGTGGCGCCCTCCTCGCCGCCCCACGCCAAGTGCTCCTGCCAGCGCTCGAAGAAGCGCTCGTTGATGAAGGGCCCGTAGAAGACGTCGTCGTGCGCGACGGGGTCACCGATGCGCAACTCGGCGACGCGCGCCAGGAAGCGCTCGACGAAGGCGTCGTAGATCGGCGCGTCGACGATCACGTTGCCCGCCGAGGTGCAGCGCTGGCCACCGGTCGCGAAGGCGCTGAAGAGCGCTCCCTGCACCGCGTTGTCGAGGTCGGCGTCGCGCAACACGATCAGCGGGTTCTTGCCGCCGAGCTCGAGCGTCGGGTGCAGCAGGTTGCGCCCGGCCGCCTCGCCCACCATCCGCCCGACGGCGGTGGAGCCGGTGAAGGCGAACTTGTCCAACCGGCCCTCGTCCATCATGTCGATCAGGAACGCGCCCGCGGCGTCCTTGCCGCCGCCGAACACCACGTTCAGCACACCGGGCGGCAGGCCGGCCTCCTCGAACAGCTTCGCGAACGCATACGACACCGCCGGAGCGTCCTCGGAGGGCTTCCACACGATGGTGTTGCCGGTCACGAGCGCCGGCACGATCTTCCACGACGGCACCGCCACCGGGAAGTTGCCCGCGGTGACGATCCCAACCACGCCCAGTGGGCGTCGGTACGTGGTCAGTTCCTTGTTCGGCATCTCGGAGGGGACCGTCTGCCCGTACAGCCGCCGCCCCTCGCTCTGGAAGAAGCGGCAGGTGTCGATCGCCTCCTGCACGCTGCCACGCGCCTCCTTCAGGGTCTTGCCCATCTCGCGCGTCACGAGCCTCGAGAGCGACTCCTTCTCGCGCTCGATGGCGTCGCCGACCTTGCCGAGCAGCTCGCCGCGGATCGGCGCGGGCGTCGTCGACCAGGCCGGGAACGCCTCACGGGCCTTGACGCAGGCGTCACGCACCTGCTCGCGCGTCGCCTCGGCGAAGACGCCGACGAGGTCGGCACGGTTGCCGCTCGAGCGGCTCTCGAACGTGGTGGGGCTGGCGACGACGGCGCCGCCGATCAAGTGACCGTGGGTGGTGGGCATGGCGACTCCTCCGGAGCGGGTGTAGGGCGGTGCGAACACGTTCAGGACGCGGTTCGCCTGCTGTCCTCGAGACACGCGCAGGCTACCACGGGCGCGTCGCCGGCGCGGTCGCGGTACGGCTGGGACGACGGCACGAACGGCCGATCCTGGCGGCACGTGCCGCGGTCGCGCATCAGCGCACACGACGACCGTCTACAATGCCGCCATGGACGAGCTTGTGTTCCTGGTGGAAGACGCCCCAGAAGGTGGCTTCACGGCGCGGGCCCTCGGAACCGCCATCTTCACCGAGGCAGACGACTGGGACGAGCTCCAGGTGAACGTTCGTGACGCCGTCGACGTTCACTTCGAACACGACGCTCGCCCCGCGCTCGTACGACTCCATCATGTTCGTGACACCCTGATCGCGCTCTAGGCGTGTGACGCCTCGACTCCCACGCGACGTCTCGGGGCGGACCGTCATCGCGGCCCTCGAGCGCTTCGAACATCGCGTCGTTCGGCGCAGCGGTAGCCACGTGCGGCTCGAACA
>PWQI01000455.1 GCA_003556805.1 Trueperaceae bacterium
GATCTACGGCCCCTCGGGCTCCGCGGGTGGATGGCACCTGACCGAGCACCTACGGGTCGCGCGCAAGCGCGCAGGCTACCCGCGGGCGCTGCTGAAGCGCTACCGCGACACGCTGGGGCGCATCGCGACGGCGCTGCGTCAACCGATCCGCTACGCGGGGCCGGGTGAGTGGTCGGTGTTCGGTCGTCCGCGAGCGCTTCGCGGGTTGGCGGGCGTCGTCGCGTTGCCCGGCGCGCGACCGGACGACGTGTGTCTCGTGGTGGACGGCGCGCTGTGGCGTGCGTTCAGGGACGTGTCGCTGTGGGTGGAGGCGTTGTGCATCCACGAGTGGAGCCAGTTCACCGAGCGGGTGGCGGACGGCACCACGCGGGGCGAGGCGTACGCGCTGCTGACGGAGCGGCCCGACAACCGGCTGCCGCTCGACTGGGAGCGCAACCAGGTCGACCTGCTCATGCTGGAGGGGGCGCGCTTCCACTGCCCCTGGACCGGCGCGCCGTTGGGCCCGGGCGCGTACGATCTCGATCACATCGTGCCGCTCGCGGTCTACCCGTTCCACGAGCTGTGGAACCTGGTGCCGTCGAACGCGGCGTTCAACCGCAACCGCAAGCGCGCCCGCCTGCCCGCTGACGGCACGATGTGCGACGCCACGCCGCGGTTGGTGCGCACGTACACGACGTACGCGTCGTCGCGTGCGATGGCGGCGGCGCTGCGCGACGACGTCGCGGTGCGCTTCGCGCGCTCCGACCCGGCGCCCGCGCTGGTCGCCGAGTCGGTGCGGTCGTTGGTCGCGAGCATCGGCGCGGCGCGGAACGTCGCGCGGTTCTGAGCCGTCTCCAGTTCTGCTGAGAGGAGCGCCCATGCGCATCACCTACGACAAGCTCGTCCGCGACAGGATCCCGGAGATCATGGACGGTGCCGGGGTCCGCTATGAGGTCGATACCCTCGAGCCGGACGCGTTCCGGGAAGCGCTGCTGGCGAAGGTTGTGGAGGAGGCCGAGGAGTTGCGCGCGGCCACGGGCCGGGGCGAGGTGGTCAAGGAGATCGCGGATGTCTTCGAGGTGCTCGATGCGCTGATGGCGCTCGAGGGCATCGAGGCTGGGGAGGTGTTCGAGGTGCAGGCGACGCGGCGGCGCGACCGGGGTGGGTTCGAGCGACGCTTGGTGTTGCGCTGGACGGAGTCGTGAGCTAGGCAGCTCGGCCCTGGCGTACGTCGGCCGGCGCTCGCCTGGTGGCGTCCCGGCGCGCCAGCTCCCGGCGCAGGCTCTCCTCGCCGCGTGCCATCGCCCAGCGATGGTTGGCGGCGAAGAGCGGTCGCAGCACGAAGGAGAAGGTGCGCAGCAGCGGCTTCTCGGCCTGGACGTGCCAATCGTAGATGACGTCGACGTGTGGGCCGTCTTGCCGCAAACGCCACTCGCCACGGCCGACGAAGTCGCCCCACGACTCGAGGGCGAAGCTTTGGGGGAAGTCCGACTCGGTCACGCGGAAGTGCCAGCGCAGGGTGTAGGGAAGCCAGCCTCGCGTGTGCAGCGCGACCTCCTGGCCGATGCCGTCGTCGTCGCCCGGCTTCGTCTCGACGACGTCCAGGTAGACGGACGGCCACCAGCGCGGTAGATCGGTCGCGTCGCTCAGGACGTCGGCCACCTCGTCGACCGTGCCCGGCACGCGCCAGTGGGTCACGAAGTGGTACTCGGGTGCGGTCATCGCGTGCGCATGTCGAGGCGCGTGTAGCCGATCAGGAGCAGGATGCCGCTCATGCCGCCGACGAAGATCCAGCTCGCCGGCGTCGACCAGTCGAGGTCGGCGCGAGCGACCACGATGGCGCCGAGCATCAGGGCGATCGTCAGTGCCTGCACCGTCAACAGGTGCCGCGAGCTGGCCCAACTGCCGTCGAAGGCGATGGCGAGCCCCACGAGGCCGGGCAGGATGAACAGGGCCGCCAGGACCCGGGCGGTCAGCGGAGTCACCGCCCAGGGCCAGGTGGCGATCATCACGTCGGGCACCACGAACAGCAGCAGGGCGGCGATCGTCATCACGACGCCCAATGCGCCGAACGCGCGGCGGACGAACGGCGAGAGTTCGCCTTCTCGTATGGGCGCCTCGCCATCCGCGAGGCGGTTGTTGCGGAACCACAGGATCGGCAGGAGCACGGGCACGACGATGTAGAGGAACGTCCACACCCAGAAGGCCCAGCGTTCGTGGGCGAAGGCGTCCCAATGGATCAGCGTGGCGATCCCCAAGGTGGCCGCGAAGGCCGAGATCGGCAGGAAGCCGAGCCGGACGTGGCGCCAGCGCCGCGTGAGCAACACGAACACGAAGAACGACGCCCCGCCCAGGTACGTGGCGCCCAGCATCATCGAGTTGACGAGGGGACGCATCGGCCAGGCGAAGTGGTCGATGCCCAGGTCGGGTCGCACGTACAGCGCGTACCCGGCCACCAGCAGCACCGGCAGGAGCGCGGCGGCCAGGACCTGGCACACTGGCTGGGCGGGGACGTCTCTGCTGTTCAGTACGTGTGTGGGTGCGATGCTCATCGCTTCCTCCGATCTGCATGGGGGGCATGCATTTCGACGATGCGTGAGGTGGACCGCTCAGGATCTTGCAGGGATGCAACGCTTGCGGCGTGGCTCGGTGGATCTTGCCTGTGACCGTACTCCACGTTCGGAGCGAGGGGTGCGCGGTACGAGTTTTTACGATCAGCCGATCACCGGTCAACACCCATGGCGTTGGGTCGCACGGGTGGTCCGCCCGCAGGCATGGTCGCGACCTCTGTGTACCGGGGTGCGAGCAGCACCTATCGAGTGTAGGTCGGCACCTGCGGTCGAAGGGTACGATCTGGGTACGCCGCATTCGAGCCTTGGCCGAACCCACCGCGTCACAGCGGCCGGTCAGTGCGCATCACGTGATCGCCGCGGCC
>PWQI01000430.1 GCA_003556805.1 Trueperaceae bacterium
ACTTCACCCGCTGACCGCCCCACTCGGGTACCGCAACCTCGCAGAACATCTCGAACGAGTGCAGCGTGTGCTCGAACAGCGGCAGGTCGCCGCGGCCGGGCACGCCCGTCTGCTGGTCGTACAGGCCGATCATCGGCCCCGCGCCGTGCCCGTGATACCCGATCGGGTGCGTGTACATCCGCCCCTCGATGCCCGCGTCCGCCATGCGCGCGAGCACGTCGGCGAGGATCTCGTTCCCCGACCGACCCGCCACCATGCAGGCTGCCAGGAGGTCCTGCTGCGCGTTCGCGGTGCGAAGCGCGGCGACGAGCCCGGCTGGTGGCGCCTCCTCACCTAGACGCAGCACGTACGCGTTCTGCTGCGTGTCCGTCGCCAAGCCTAGGTAGTGCAATCCGAAGTCGCAGTGCAGGAGGTCGCCCGGCCGGATGACCTCGTCGGGACTCGCCCCGATGTCGCCCACCGCCACGCCCTGTCGCTGGATCGACACGGTCGGCTGGAACCAGCACGACAGCCCCAGGTCCACCGTGCGTTGCCGCATCCACCACGCGACGTCGAGCGCCGTGGTCACGCCTGGGTGGACCACCCGGCTCGAGAACGCCTCGCCGATGATCCCGTGCGCGATCAGGTTGATGCCCCCCACGGCGTCGAGCTCGCCCGGGCTGCGCTTCTCCAACCAGCCGACCGCCAACCGCTCGGCCGACACGGTCCGCGCCGCGAGATCGAAACCGAGCGCCTCCATCAAGGCATCGTGCTCGAACTTCGACAACCCGTCACCGAACGCGAAGTGCTCGGCGACGTTCACACCGATGCGCTTCGGATCGCGCTCTTCGACCACCCGGCGCAGGCACTCCCACTGCGTCTCGGTGGCCTGCTCGGTCCGCGTCTTCGCCCACATCGCCTGGTAGTAGCCGTCGAGCCCGATCCCGGCGTTCGCGATGGCCATCGCCTCGAAGGGACCGTCGGCGGGGGCATGGAACACGAGGATCGTCCGCCGACGGGCCGACATCATCGTGGCCGGTAACAGGCTCATAAGCACCGGGTCCTCGTTGTACTCGCGCGCCACGACGATCCACAGGTCGATACCCTCGCGCCGCATCACCTCGGGCAGCACCGACTGCAAGCGCTCTCGCAACCAGCCGTCTCGGACCTCGGCTTGGCGCCGTAGCGGAAGGATCTTCTGGGACCAGTCGGAGACGCGTTGGCGCTCGACGGCGAGGCGAGCGGTGGGGGTGGTGGTCATGGGGTTCCTCCGAAGTGGGACGTGCAGGGGCGTGCAGGCGCGCGCGCGTGCGCCGGGTCGCTGCGGGTTGCCCCGTCAGGGTACCTGCGTCGCGAGCGCCCGCGACGTCGGTAGGCCATCACAGCCACGTCACTCGACGACGCGCAGCTCCCGCGGCGCGCTCGTCAACGACTCGCAGCCGTTCTCCGTCACGAGCACGTCGTCCTCGATCCGCACGCCCAGCTCGCCCGGCAGGTAGACCCCCGGCTCGATCGTGACCACGTGACCGACCTCCGCGCGCTGGTCGTTGTCGCCACGCAGGTAGGGCGGCTCGTGGATCTCGAGCCCGAGCCCATGGCCGAGCCGGTGTGTGAAGGCGTGCGCCAGCCCCGCCACGGCCAGCGAACCGCGCGCGGCGGCGTCGACGTCGCCGAGGCGTGCGCCGGGCGCCAGCACGGCCTTGCCGGCCTCCTGGGCGGCGGCCACGGCCGCGTGGACCTCGCGCAGCCGCGCGCTCGGCTCGCCCACCGACACGGTGCGCGACACGTCCGACAGGTAGCCGCCCCAGCGACCACCGAAGTCGAAGAGCACGCCGTCGCCGCGCTGGATCACGCGCTCCCCGCTGACGTGGTGCGGGAAGGCGGCGTTGGGGCCCGAGGCGACGATCGTGAAGGTGTCGTCGAGGCCCTCGGCCCGCATGGAGGCCGCGAGCCGGGCGGCCACGGCCCGTTCGCTGCTCCCGGCGAGCGGCTCGCGCAGCAGCGCAGCGTAGGCCCGATCGGTGGCCGCGGCCGCCGCGCGCAACGCCTCGATCTCGGCGGCCTGCTTCACGGCGCGCACACCGCCGGTAACGCGCTCGAGAGCGACGAGGCGGAGCTCGGGTCGGGCGGCTGCGATCCCCAGCACCTCGCTGGCCGCGACGCGCTCGCCGAGCGCGAGCCGGGCGGCGCCCGCCGGCAGCTGCGCCACGAGCAGCGGCAGAGGGTCCTGGTCCTCCTCCCACGGGACGGTTCGCAACCCGGCCGGCACGCGGCTGGCCTCGAAGGCGGGGAGGACCATCACGGCCTCCCCTTCCACCGGCAGCACCAGCAGCGCGAGGCGCTCCGAGAGGTGCATGTGCAGGCCGGTCAGGTACACGAGGTCGCCCGAGGGCGGGATGACGGCGGCGGCGGCGCCGGCTTCGGCGAGACGGTGGCGTAGGCGGGTCTGGCGCTCGAGGTGGGTGGCGTCCATCGCACCAGTCTGACCCGGCGCGACCCGCGCTGCGACGGGGCGCGCCGAGGGCCGGCGGTACACTGCCCCGCATGAGCGTCACCGACACGGCCCCGTCGCCCCTCGTCGTCACCGCGCCACCGGAGCGCTTCTTCGGCTACTACCCCGGCACCGTGGCCGTCGTCACGGCCGCGCACGGCGGCGATCGCAACGTGATGAGCGCCGGCTGGCACGCCGCGCTGTCGGCAGAGCCGCCCTTGTACGGGGTCGCCTTCGGGCGCGAGCGTTACACCTACGGCCTGGTGCGTGCGTCGAACGCCTTCGCGGTCCACTTCCTGCCGTTCGAACGTGCCGACGCGATCGCAGGCGCTGGCTCGCTGAGCCGCCACGACGGCGTCGACAAGTTCGAGCACCTCGGGCTCGCCACCAGCACGGGTCGCGTGCTGGACGTGCCGATCCTGCACGACGCCTACCT
>PWQI01000263.1 GCA_003556805.1 Trueperaceae bacterium
CTCGCCGCAGACCGCGTCCACGCCGGCGTCGCGATCGTGCCCGCGCCGGGCACAGCCGCCGTGGCGGCGTGGCGGCCCTTGGGCGCCCACGAGCCTCGCTTCCTCGCCTACAGCATCACCAAGACGTGCATCGCGGTCGTGATCTCAGGGCTCCTAGAGGAACGGCGCCTCTCCCTCGACGACGCCTTGGCGCGCTGGTCCCCCGACGTGCCCGGCGCGTCTCGCGTCTCGCTCCGTCAGCTGCTCAGGCACACCTCGGGGCTGCGGGACTACGGCGGGCTCGACGCGTACCACGAGGCGGTCCGGCGCACGCCGTCGTCGCCGTGGCCGCAAGAGACCTTCGCGCAGCACACGTTCGAACGCGGTCTGGCGTTCGAGCCGGACGGGGGCTGGGCGTACTCCAACGTCGGCTACATGCTATTGAAGTCGATCGCGGAGCGTGTCGCCGCGGCGAGCTTCGCGCGCCTGGTCGAGGAGCGCATCGCGTCGCCCCTCGCCCTTGAGCGGACCGCGGTGGTGGAGACGCTGGCGGACATGGCCGGCCTCGCTCCGGCGCCAGCGTGTTCCATGCATCCACACAGGGCGGCGTGACGGCGTGCGCGATGGTGGCTGGGACGGGATGACACGGTTGGCGACGCTGCACGTCACCAGACGTTCGATGCCCTGCCCGAGGTGTGGCAGGCGTGCATCCAACGTGGGCCCGAGGCGCTTCGCGCCGGTTCGTTGCCGATCGGTGCGGTGGTCGTAGCCGGCGACGGGCGGATCGTCGCGCGCGGCCGCAACCGGCTCGCGGAGCCGGTCGAGGCGTCGCCGCACCTGCCCGGTACGCCGTATCTCACGGGCACACCGTTGGCCCACGCCGAGGTGAACGTGCTCCTCGAGTACGGCTACAGGCCGCCTGGCCCGCGACCCGTGCTCTACACGACCACGGAGCCGTGCCCGCTCAGCATGGGGGCCGCTCGCATGGTCGGGGTGGGGCACGTGGTGTACGAGTCGCGCGATCCGTGGGCGACGCTCGTCGCCGCCACGGCGGTTTCATGACGATCGGGGTTCGAGTCGCTCCCGCCAGGGGTGGCCCTCGGGCAGCGCGGCGCTGAGCCAGGCGCGCGCAGCGGCGTCGAGCCTCGGGAGCGCCCGGGGGAGGTCGGCGTCGTCCTTGGGCCGCGGCACCGTGCGGCCGCCGGTGGTGGCCTTGAAGAGCAGCACGACCTCGGGTGCCATGACTGGGACGTCGACGCCGTCAGTGGTGACGCGGCGGATGGCGCGCTCGAGCGGGAGCGTGATGCCGGGCTCGCGCCGGTAACGCCACTCGGTGTCGGTCCAGGGCTCGATGACGACGTCGACCCACGTGTCACCGCGGTGGGCGTGCGCTTGGTGGCCGCCTCCGGGGTGGGCCTCGCCAGGGTTGCGCGGTACGTAGCGGGCCGGCGTGCAGGCGATCACCCAGGCGGCGCGTGCGCCGTTCTGCGCCAAGGCGTCGAGCACGGCTGGAGCGGCGTCCGCGTCCACGGCGATGTCGATGTCGTCGTGGTGGCGGGCGGGGGTGCCGGTGACCAGGTCGAGGGCCCAGCCGCCGGCGATGGCCCAGCGCTCTGGAGCCTCGGCGAGGGCGTGCACGAGGTCGACCACCGGTCGAAAGCCGGTGCGCTCGAGCGCATGTGCGAGGGCCTCGACCTCCAGGTCCGCGAGGACGTCGGCCTTGGCGTCGTCGTACGCCCTTCGAGCAGCCGTGGCGTCGGCGATTGCCTCGGTGCGGGCGATCGCGTCGCGTTTGGCGGCCTCGAAGCGGGCGCGCGCGTCGCCCGAGGTGCGCAGGTGGTCGCGCAGCGCGAGGCGCCGGTGCCAGAGGTCGCTCTCGTGACCGATGACGTGCAGGTGGATGTCGTGTGGGCCGAGCGTGTAGTCGCTGCATCCGGATTGGCCGTCGCCGCCGTGGTGCACGAAGCCGAGGTCGCCGAGGCGGGCGTTCGCGTCGCCGGGCAGTGGCCATGGGTGCGCGAGCGCCAGCAGGTCGAGCGTTGGCACGGCCGACAGCCCGGGAACGGCGGTCGAACCGACGTGGGCGACGTCGTAGAGGTGGCCGCCGTCGAGGGCGTCACCGAGTGCGTTCTCGATGCGTGCGCACCAGCTCGTGCCGGTGGCGGCCCAGGTGGCGTCGACGCGAACGAGCCGGGGACGGTCGTTCGAGCTCATATCGGGCGGATTCTGATCCAAGGTACGACCGACCTCATGGTTCGACAGGACCGGGACGCATCGCCGCAGATGCCGCCATGCCTGCAACCGTACATGCATGCACATGCAATGGCAAGCAGCACGCATTGCCATGCGCGAAGGTGGTGGAGCACCCGACTCGGCGCACGGCCTTGACAGCGGGCGCCACCGCCCCTACATTGGTAACGATATGGTTACCAATAGTGCCCCCAGGCTCGACGCGGTGTTCGGTGCTCTGGCCGACTCCACCCGCCGCGAGATCCTCCTGCGCCTCAGCCGGGCTCCGTCGTCCGTGGGAGCGCTCGCCGATGCCTTCCCCATCTCCCGCCCCGCCATCTCGAAGCACCTCGACACCCTCGAGCGGGCAGGCCTGGTGGAACGCATGCGGCGCGGACGCAGCAACCTGTGCGAAATCCGGCCGGCCGCCGTGCTCGAGGCCACGGCCTGGCTCGAGTTCTACCGAACGCACTGGGAGGGGGCGCTCGACCGCTTCGCCCTCCTGGTCGAGACCGAGGAGGAGACCCCATGAGACACGAAGCAACCCAGGCACCGATCCTCGTGCTCGACCGGATCGTCCGCGCGCACCGCCAGCGCGTGTGGGCCACCTGGACGGACCCAGACCTGCTCCACCTGTGGTCGTGCCCAGAAGGCATGCACATCCCGCACGCCGACGTGGACTTCCAGGTGGGGGGAGCGTGGGAGGTCGTGATGGTTGCCGACCACGACGACGGCGAGCGCCACGTGGCCTTCGGGACCTACCTCGAGATCACACCCCCGGAGCGGATCGTCCAGGAACACCAATGGCGACGGTCCGACGGCGGAGCGTCGCCACGGACGGTCGTGACCGTGGAGTTCCAGGAGGAGGGCGAACACACCCGCATCACCCTCACCCAAACCGGTTTCGACACCGCCGCCTCCCGCGATGGACACCGGGAGGGTTGGTCCAGCACCCTGGACCGTCTGGCCAGGCTGGCGGAGGCGCGATCGTGAGCGAGATCGCCGTGCTCCGAGCCCAGGCTGCGCTGACCGCCGCCGTGGCGGAGGCGGCCCTGGCCGACGTCTCCCACGAGGACAGCCTGCGGACGCCCATCCCCGAGGTGAACGCGATGACCTGGGTCGCCGGCCACGTGGTGCATGTGAACGCCGGGATCCTGGAGCTCCTGGAACACCCCGGCGACCCGTCCTCGTTGGATCTCGCCCACTACGCTCCCGGCTCACCCCCGATCGGGGACGCCACGAACGCCCGGGACATCGCAACGCTCCGGCAGGCACTGCTGCAGCAGGGCCGCAGCATCGAGCAGGCCTTGACGGACGCCCGGCCCGAGCTCCTGTCGGGCCCTCCGCCCGCAGGGTTCGAGGGCGAACTCCGGAGCTTCCTGCACTTCATCGCCTTCCACCAGGGCTATCACGTTGGGCAACTCGGGATGCTTCGCAAGGCGCTGGGACACGGGCGGGCGTTCGGTGAAGGCATCGGCGCCATCACCGTGGGGAGGGCGCCGAAGGCCCCACCAACCGTCGAGCGCGAACTCGACGTTCAGCCGCAGCAGTCCTCGGCGGTCGGGCGGCTCGGGTGGTGCAACGTGCCGCTCGGCGCGCAGCAGCTCGCGTCGACCACGTCGAGCACCGCACCGGTGCGCTCGAGCGTCGGTGCGGCGGCGTCGATGAGCGGGACGTCGCCGACGGAGCGGTCGCGCGCCTTGCACGCGACGGCCGGCGCTGCCAGGCGGACGTCGAGGACGCCGCCTTCGCGCGTCACCACGTCCGTGATGACGTATGCGATGGCAGCTTCGCCCGGCGCGCCGTACTCGATGCGAACCCTGGCGTGGTCGTCGATCGGGACCATGCGTCCGACGCGTTCGTAGATGTCGAGGAACTTCGTGACGCCCATGCGTTCGTCGCCGGGTGCGGCGGCAGGGGACCAGAGTTGGATCGTCGTCTCGTTCCAGTGCGTCGAGCGCCCACCGCAATCGACGGCGTGGATCGTGGTGGCCTTGACTTCGGTGACGTGGTACCCGGCTGCGACGCCGACGTCGCCGCCGTTGAACGCGAGGCGGTGATCGCGGTGCCGTTCGAGGTGTGCGAGGAACTCGGCCGTGGTCATGACCACCCCTCCTTTGCATCGATGATCGTCGATGAATGGGTAGAGACTACTGCCGCGGCGCGTGGTCGTCAACGACATGCGTGACCCCCATCGACTCGAGCGTCAACTCGTCGAGTCCCTCGACGGCGGGCGCATCGGGCGACCGCCAGCCGCCAGTGTCCGCCATGAACTCCACCCGAGGTAGACGGCCACGGCGACCGAGCCTGCTAGGTCGACCCAGCGCGTGGTGGGGTGCCCTGGCGCCCACAGGATGGTCGCGAGCGCAACGATCACGCAGGCGTCGACGGCGACCTTGGCCCGGTACAAGCGCCGTTGGGCGTCGATCAGCGCGTCGGGCCGCTCGTACGTCAGGGCGTGGAAGCGGCGCCAGAACCAGGCGTTGGTCGCCAAGCCCATCACGGCGATGAGGAGGCCGAGCCGCACGTCGCCACCTGGATCGAACGACCGCACGCGGCTGGCGGCGAGGAGGAGCATGACCGCGCCGGAGAGCGCCAACGCAACCGCGACGCCACGGGCGGCGACGCGCTCCAGGACGGCACGCTGCGCTGCGTCGAGGTCGCCGCGCCGGCGCAGCCGACGGACCACGGCCAACGTGAGCGCCACAGCCACCAGTTCGGCGCTGCGCCGCACGAAGTCGGCGACTTGGGTCGTCGATCGGCTGAGCAGCACCGCCAGCCCCGTGGCCAGCGGCGCCCACAGGCTCAACAGCAACGCGGCGAGGAGCGTCCGCTCGCGACTCGCCAGTCCGTCGTCGGCTCGCGGTGGCACGCGCTATCCGGCCGTTCCCGCAACGAGCAACCACCAGGGCACCAGCGCGCCGGCGGCGGCGAGCGGCACCGTGAGCGTGTCGAACCCGCGGCGCGAGAAGAGCTCGACGATGCCCGCGATAGGCGCCACCAGCGCAGCAGCCCCCAAACTGACCCACCACGGTGCCCCGCCGTAGATCGTGAGCGTGAGGAAGGTGGCTGCGGCGCCCGCTGCGATCATCGCGGCCGTCCCTTCGAAGGTCTTGGCACCCTCGACGTCGCGGTGACGGACGCCGTGCCGCCCCACGAGCGTGCCGACGAGCGCTGCGGCCGCGTCGCCGAACCCCCAGACCATCGCGGCCGCGGCGACGAGCGGGCGCCAGTCGGGGCCGAGTCCGCCCCAGAACGCGGTGATCAAGATCGCGAACGCCAGCTGCACGTACATCATCTGCCGGCGGAGTTCACCGCCGCCGACGCTGCGGTCGGTCATCAGGCGGCCGTAGGAGGGGTGGCGTTCCCAGAGCGCGAGCACCGGGTACGCCACCAGCGGGAGTGCGAATGCGGCGCCCACCGCGAGGTACCAGTGCTCGAACAGGCCGAGCAGCAGGAACATCGAGAGGGCGTAGGCGACGTGCTGCGCCTTGCGCACGACCTCGAGCGGCAGGCGCGTGCATGTCCCGATCGCCAGCGGCAGCGCGAACACGGCCGTCAGGTGATAGGCGAACAGGATCGCGGTGCCGACCAGGAACTCGGTCATGGCTCTGCCTCCTCGTCGCCAGACCTCGTAATGAGCTATGTGGAGCATATGACATGCGTGACTCGTTTGTGCGGTCTCTGGTACCCTCGACGGGTGCAACATACAGATCGGCGGATACGGCGCACCCGGGCGGCGCTCGGGCACGCCCTGCTCGAACTGGCGGCCGTACGACCGTTCGACGAACTGACGGTCCGCGAGCTGGTGGATCGCGCCGACGTCGGCTACGCCACCTTCTTCCGCCACTACGCCAGCAAGGAGGCGCTGCTGCTCGACGTCTTCGGCGGCATCGTCGGCGAGCTCGCCGATCTGCTGCAGCCCACGGCCGAGGAGGGGCGGCTCGAGGAGGCGGGGTACCAGCTGTTCGACTACGTCGAGAGGAACGCGGCGAGGCTGCGGTTGTTGTTCGCCGCCCAGCGGGGCACCGCGGTCGAACGCGAGGTGCGAAGCGCCGTGGAGGCGCGAATCCTTGCGAGCCGTGGGTTCCGCCCCTCGCCCGACGTTCCCGCAGCGCTCGCGGCCCACCACCTGGCGGTCGCGTCGCTTGCGCTCGTGGCCTGGTGGCTGGAGCACGACATGCCGCACTCGCCCGAGCGGATGGGCCAGATCTACGCGCGGTTGGTGGTGGGTCCGACGCGCGGTGCGTGAGGACGTAGGCGGTAGGCCTGGCCCACGACGCCTGGTGACGGATCTACGAGGTCTACGACGGCCTCGGCCGCGACCCGGAGCTCTTCGACATACCCATCCTCGACGACCGAAACGACCTGATCCACGAGGCCGTCGGTTGGATGGTGCGTCAGGTCAGGGCGCCTGGGTCGTAGGGCACTCCCAGATCTCGATGGCCACGCCGGCCGGCGTGGCGACGTGGATCACGCGTTGCACCGTGGTGCCAGCGCGGATCTCCAGGTCGGGCACCACACCTGACCGTTGCAACTGAGCGCTCGTCCCATCGATGTCCGTCGTCATGAACAGCAGCTTCAGCCCGATCACGCTCGGTGAGGGGAGCGCCTCGTCCCTGCGGAAGCTGAGGCAGTAGGCCCCGTCGGGATGGGTGAAGAGCGCGTAGTGATCCGTCAGGGCGATCGTCTGGAGGCCGAACACGAGGGTGAAGAAGCCGACCTCGGCCGTGAAGTCGGTCACGGGGTACTCGAACATCTGCCGGAACACGACGCCGTCCTGCTCCAAACGGAGCGGAGCGTGTGGGTGCCGGCCGTCGAATCGGATGGCCGCCGCGCCAGCTTCACGGAACTGGTCCAGGCTGCGAGGGTCGGTCATGTGTCCTCACCACGTGGCGAATCGTCGATGGGCTCAGTGTATATGGCGTGCGCTTGACCGACTACCGCCGGTTCGGCGAACATGCTGCCGCACACCCATGTGGGAGGTCCCAGTGTGACTGAATCGCATCGACCGGCCCCTTTCGTGCCGACCGACTTCGTCGTCCCCGAGATGCTCGAGACCGACGAGTTCCGGCTTCGGATGCTGAGCGTCCACGACGTCGTGAAGGACTTCGACGCCGTGATGTCCAGCGTCGACCACTGCAAGACCGTGTGGCCGGGCGGGCGATGGCCCGAAGGACTCACGCTCGAACAGAACCTGATCGATCTGGGGTGGCATCAGAAGGAGTTCCAGACGCGGCGGTCGTTCGCGTACACCGTCGTCGACCCAGCCGAGTCGCGGGTCCTGGGTTGCGTGTACATCGAGCCCACGCGCAAGCGCGGCTTCGATGCCGAGGTGTACCTGTGGGCACGGCAGAGTGAACTCGCCGGGGGGCTCGAAGATCGCCTCTACGCGGCCGTTCGAGACTGGATCGCGAGCGAGTGGCCGTTCGTGGCGCCGGCGTTCCCCGGTCGGGACGTGGCGTGGGAGACGTGGCGATCGACCCCCGACGAGAGGCGGTAGGACTGCGTAGGCGCTGTGGGTACCGTGCGCGTACCGAGTGGTCAGCCGTCGGTCGCACCGCCACCACTCCGGAGCCCTGTCCGGTGCGCATCACCACTGAACTGGAGGTCGGTCATGCCCATCACCGCCGATGCGGTCATCGCCTTCTTGGAGGGGTTCGAGAGGCTTGCGGAGCGCGAGGACTTCGCGTTGATCCGCGAGATGATCGACGAGCACGCGTTCTTCCGGTTCAACGACGGCGACTTCGTCGGCCGCCCGGCGATCCAAGCGGCGTTCGAGCGGACCTGGCGTGGCGACCCGACGGTCGTGAAGGCGCGCTTCTACCTGTCGGACATCGCGGTCCTCACCGTCGACGAGAGGACGGCCACGGCGACGTACACGTACACCTGGGAAGGGTCGCAGGGCGATCGGGCGTTCACCGTTCGCGGCCGCGGCACTCGGGTGCTCGTGCGAGACGGCGGCGGTTTCCGCATCGTGCACGAGCACCTCAGCCGCCTTCCGGGGACCGCCTGATCGACCCGCGCGTAGCACCCCGCTATGGTGTGGGCACGCCTCGGACGGCCAGCGTCCGGGCTCGAGGAGGTCGAACGGTGGCAGAGCCCCAGAACTGGAAACCGGCGTCGTACACGTCCGTGTCGCCGTACCTGGTCGTCTCGGGCGCAGAGGCGCTCATCGGCTTCATGCAAGAGGCGTTCGGTGCGACCGTGCTGCGCCGGTTCGATCGGCCCGACGGCTCGATCACACATGCCGAGGTCCGCATCGACGACTCGGTGGTCATGCTCGGCGAGGCCGGTGACGAGTACCCGCCGGTCCCGTCGACGGTCCACGTGTACGTGGAAGACGTCGACCAGACGTTCAAGTGGGCCATCGCGGCAGGCGCCACGGAGGTCGAAGCGCCGCGCTTCGACGAGGGCGAGACCGACAAGCGTGGGGTGGTCACGGATCCCTTCGGCAACACGTGGGCGATCTCGACGCAGTTCCCGGGGTAGATGAAGGCGTCCCACTGCGCCTGAGTCGGCGGCGCCTCGTCTCGATGATGAGGCCGCCGTCCAGGGAACCGTGAGCTCGATACCCAACCGCTCGACGTCCCGTCGGTACCACCGGAACACCTTCGACTTCCGACGCTCACGAACGATCCGAGTTACGCGCCCTCGCGCAAGAAAGCCAGCAACGAGTCGGCGACCGCTTTGGGCGCGAGGATGTCACCGCTGTGTCCTTGTCCTTCGAACTCGACCACGCGTGCGCCCCGAACCGCCGCTGCGACGGTCGCGACGTCGGCCTTGAACCGATGCGGTGTGTCGTGACCTTGCAGGATCAGTGTCGGCACGGTGACCTGTGCGGCCCGTCCAGGGTCGAAGATCCGTGTGGGCGGAATCGCGAGCTCCCGAGGGAGCGTGTGTGCTGCGGCCACACGAGCGGGCCACGATGGCTGCTGCTTGAACGCTGCCAGTTGCTCGTCGCTCATGTGGAGGGCTTCCCGGGCGAACGTCTCGACGGCTTCCTCTCGGTCCCCTGTCGCCACGAGGCGCTCCAACCGCTGCGGGAGTCCCTCAGGGAACAGGTCCACGCCGGAGACCGCGGGCTCGTACAGGATGAGCCGACCGATGTGCGAGGTCAGCAAGGCCGCGGAGATGACGTAGGCCCCACCCGAGGAGTGACCGTACAGGTCGACGGGTGAACCGGTTCGTTCAGCGACTGCGTCGACCACCGCGGCGATGTCTTCGAACTCGCGAGCCACGTCGTACTCGGGGTGGTCGCCGCTCTCCCCGCGGCCCCGCCGATCCATCGCATGGACGGTCCGCTGGGGCTCGAGATAGGGGAGGAGCGGTGCCCACCGGTTGTGGTCCGCGAGTACGCCGTGGACCAGCACCAACGGGGGACCCTCGCCACTTGAGAAGTACGCGATCTCGGTGCCGTCGCCGGAGGTCGCCCGTTCCAGCAACGCATCACCTGTAGGAGGCATCATCGGCTTCCCCCTCCGTGTCGCATCGGGCGAACGATGGAACTCACCGGCCAGCGAGGTCGGCCACGTAGTTCTGACGGCGATACGCATCGGTGAACCCGAGCCGCCGCAGGTTTCGGTACGAGGGAGCAGGCCGATCGGGAAGCTCTTCAGCCGTCTCCGTGATGACCCAGTCGCAGCCAAGCTCCGACGCCCGCCGGACTCGTTCGGCGATGAGGCTGCTCTGGGCTCCACGTCCCCGGTGGCTGGCCTTGGTGGCCGCGAAGGCTATCCACGCCACGCGCCCGGTCGTGAACATCGCTCCGGTGGCCACCAGATCGCTTCCGTCCCAGGCCCCGTAATGCGTCCAGCCCGGGCGGCCAACGGGTGAAGCGGTCCACTAGTCGACCTCCGGCGGGAACCCGTACGCGTCGCGCACGACCCGGGCGAACTCGTCCGCATCCGCCGGGCCGATCTCGGTCACCCTGAGATCCGTCTGGGGCGTGTCTTTCAACGGTGTGTCGACGGGATGCCAGAGACGCACCCAACGGTTGTGGCGCCGAACGTTGCGTGACTCCAGCCACCCGGTCAGACCGTCCGGTGCCGACGTTGCCGGGGGCACCGAGACCATGAGGTCTGCAAGGGCAGCTGCTTCCGTGTGCTCTGCCGTACGGGTCATGTGTTCGAGGTCGGTCATGACGTCCTCCTTGCGCGTCGACGCTTCGGCCTCGATCAACGAGTCGGCACATGACGTCTACGGTGACGCGCCGTGTCGGTGCACTCGAGACGAGACTGGTCGTCGAGCACCGACTCGACAGCGGCATCGACGTCCTGCAGATGTCCTGCGTTCGGCATGGTTCACCATAGGTACGCGGGGAGGCGACGTTCGTGCTCCGGCCGACCTCAGGCCGTCGATCGGCGAGCCCCATCCACACCCCCCCCGCGTGCGCCCCGTCGACGACGAGAGCCCGCGCGCACTACGATGGTGCCCTCATGAGCTGGCACGAGGCGTTCTCCGACCGATACGAGGCGTGGTCGGCCGACATGGCGGCGGACATCCCGTTCTACGTCGGCCTGGCGCGCGAAGCCGACGGCCCGATCGTGGAGCTGGCGGTGGGGAGCGGGCGTGTCGCGATCCCGGTGGCGTTGGCGACCGGGCGGCCGGTGATCGGCATCGACGCGTCGCCGTCGATGCTGCGCCAGGCACGCGCGAACGCCGCCGAGGCGGGCGCGGCGTTGACGCTGATCGAGGGCGACATGCGCGATTTCGCGCTCGGCGAGCGTGCTGGTCTGATCTACTGCCCGTTCCGCTCCCTGCTGCACCTTCGGAAGTGGGCGGATCGGCGGCGGCTGTTCGAGCGGGTGGCGGCGTCGTTGCGGCCGGGCGGGCGTTTCGCGTGGAACGCGTTCGCGTTCGACCACCGCGTGGCCATTCGGCTCGACGGCGTGCGCTTCGAACTGCCGGTGCCGCACACGGCGCGTTACGCCGTCGGCGACAACCGGATCGACCTCGTGCTCGACGGCGGCGAGACGTCGTCGTTGTGGTGGGCGACGAAGAACGAGTGGCTGGGGCTGCTCGACGTCGCGGGCCTGCGGCTCGAGGCGCTCTACGGCGGCTTCGAGCGCGAGCCGCTCAGCGACGACAGCACCGAGTACGTGTTCGTGGCGCGGCGCTGAGGTTCGCCGGCGATGCGCAATGGAGGAACGGTGGTGAGCTGCCCCTTCTGCCCGAGTGCCGACCTGGACGCGCACGTCGTGTTCCGCGACGACCTCGTGCTGTTCGTGCAGGACGAGCGCTACCAGGATGCCCTGAAGCACTCGGGCGTGATCGTTCCGGTGCGGCA
>PWQI01000021.1 GCA_003556805.1 Trueperaceae bacterium
GGACGCTGGCGTACGCCACGTCGGTGTGGCCCCATCATGGGCCGTCGGCTCGCGATCGTGGGCTCTGGTCGCTACCTCGGGCCGAACGCCCGCGTACCATGGTCGCCTCCGAGGCACGGATCGGCGGCGCTGGAGCGCCCCTCAGAACGTGAAACGTGCCCCGTCCTCGCCGATCGTCGTGCGCTCGAACGCGGCGCGGGCGCGGGCGGGTCCGCCGTTGACGTCGAAGCCCGGCGGAAGGTGCACCAGCACCAACCGCCTGACGCCCGCTTCCAGCGCGACGCGGGTGGCGTCCTCGACACGGCTGTGCATCGGCGACTCGTCGGTGGCCTCGTGGACGAGCAGGTCGGCACCGTGGGCGAGCCGCACGATCGCCGGGTCGTACGCCGTATCCCCGGAGTACGCCAGCACGCCGCCTCCGTCGGCGACGATGCGCAGGCCCACGCTCGGGACGCTGTGCGTGCCCGGTGCCGCGGTGACGCGCAGCCCGAAGCCGTCCAGGACCGGCGCCCCCTCGTCCTGTGCGAACGCGTGGTAGCGCACGCTCGGATAGCCAGGCCAGGCGCTGGTGTCGAAGGCTTCGTGTAGTCGGCGCGCCTGGGCGATGGACGGCTCGATGCCGTAGACGTCGACGGGGTCGCGGCGCCCGCCGAGCCACATGCGCTCGAGCAGCAGCGGGAAGCCGGCCACGTGGTCGGCGTGCTCGTGCGTGACGATGATGCCGGTGAGCGCGGCCGGATCGAGGCCGTGAGCCCGCAACCGCTGCGCGGCGTCGCCGCCACAGTCGATCAGCAACACGCCGGCGTCTGCCTCGACGGCGAGCATCGTGGTGGTCCGCGCGCCGTCCGATGCGGCGGCGCCCGTTCCTAGCAGATGCAGTGTCGCCACGACGGTCCTCCTCGTGATGTCCCGCAGCCGCCTGGCGGCCGCGCGGGGCGTCGTTCCGTCATGGTACGTCCGGTGCCGACGGGCTCGGGCGCAGGCCGCACACTGGTAGCCGCACACTGGTGCTCGTACACCACCCTCCGTGTAACGAGCCGTGCGCACCGCTCGCCACAGCGCCGGCGGAGTGACGCGTTCAGTCCGCTGCGCTGCGCAGCCGCTCGCCCGTCTGGACGCGCCACAGCGCAGCGTAGGCGCCGTCGCGCGCGAGCAGGTCGTCGTGCGTCCCGCTCTCGAGCACGCGCCCGAGGTCGAGCACGTAGATCCGGTCGGCATGTCGGATGGTGGAGAGCCGATGAGCGATCACCACCGTGGTGCGCCCCTGCGTGACGGTCTCGAGCGAGCGCTGGATCGCCGCCTCGGTCTCGTTGTCGACGGCGCTGGTGGCCTCGTCCAGCACCAGGATCGGCGGGTCCTTGAGCACCGCCCGGGCGAGCGACAGGCGTTGGCGCTGACCGCCGGAGAGCTTCTGGCCGCGCTCGCCGACGATCGTCTCGAGGCCGAACGGCAGCTCGGCGACGAAGGGCGCGGCCTCGGCCAGCTCCAGGGCGCGGCGGATCTGGGCGTCGGTGGCGTCCGGGCGGCCGTAGGCGACGTTGTCGCGGACGCTGCCGTGGAACAGGAAGACGTCTTGCGACACGAGGCCGACCGCTGAGCGCAGGTCGCGCAGGCGCAGCTCCCGCAGGTCGACGCCGTCGAGCGTGACGCGGCCCGCGGTCGTGTCGTAGAAGCGCAGCAGCAGCTTGACCACGCTCGACTTGCCTGCGCCGGTGGCGCCGACGATCGCAACGGTATGGCCCGCGGGCACGTCGAGGTCGACGCCCCGGAGCACCTCGGGGCCGCTGGCGTACGAGAAGCGCACGCCCTCGAAGCGCAACTCGCCCGCGACGCGTTCACGTGGCAGCGAGCGCTCGCCGTCGTCCATCCCGGGCACCACGTCGAGGAGATCGAAGATGCGCCGCGTCGAGGCCATCGCGCGCTGGTACAGGTCGAGCGTCTGGCCGAGCCGCGTGAGCGGCCACAACAACCGCTGCGTCATGAACACCAGCGTGCTGTAGACCCCGACCAGCAGTTGCCCTTGGAGGGTCATCCAGCCGCCGAGCACCAAGGTGGCCATGAACCCCGCCACGATCGCGATCCGGATGAGCGGCACGAAGGCCGACGAGAGCCTGATCGCGTCGCGGTTGCGAGCCACGTAGTCGAGCGAGGCGTCGGCGATGCGCCGCGTCTCGGCCTCCTCGGCCGTGAACGACTTGATCGTGGCGATGCCCGCCAGGTTGTTGCCGAGCTGTGCGTTGACGTGTCCCACCTGTTCGCGCACGCGGGCGTAGCGCGGCGCCAGGCGCTTCTGGAAGCGCAGCGAACCCCAGACGATCACCGGCATCGGCAGGAAGGCCAGCCACGCCACGCCCGGCGCGGCCACGAAGAAGAACGCTCCGAGGATCACGATCACAGCTACGAGCTGCAAGATGTCCTTGGCCCCGATGTCGAGGAAGCGCTCGAGTTGGTTGACGTCGTCGTTCATCACGGCCATGAGTCCACCCGTCGAGCGGTCTTCGTAGTAGGCCAGCTCGAGGTCTTGGACATGGGCGTACGTCGCCAACCGCAGGTCGTGCTGCAGTTCCTGTGCCAGGTTGCGCCACTGCACCAGGGCCACGTACTCCGTGAGGCTCTCCAATCCCCAGATCACGAAGGTGGCGAGCGCCAACCACCACAGCTGCGTCATCGGGTCGGTGACGCCCAGCAGGCCCGCCATGAGCGATGTCTCGCGCTGGACCAAGACGTCGACGGCGACGCCGATCAGGAACGGCGGCGCCAGGTCGAAGACCGTGTTGAGGAGCGTGAACAGCGTGGCCAGGCCGGCACGCCCGCGGTACGACCGTCGCCCTGGCGGCCGTCCGGCGCGATCGGCCTCGGCGGCGTAGCGCCACAGACGGCGCAGGGGTGGGA
>PWQI01000093.1 GCA_003556805.1 Trueperaceae bacterium
ACAGGCCGAGGCGATCGTCGGCCATGTCGGGCGTGTCGAGGACGTTGATGGTGACGCCGGGGTTCTGCTCCATGTAGCGAGCAGCCGCGGCCTGGACGAGTTCGAGTTCCTGGCCGACGGCACCAGCGGCGACCGTGACGGTCTGGGCCGTGGCCGCGCTCATGGCCAGGGCAACCGCGAGCGAAAGACTGACGATCAACTTGCGCATGCTATCCACTCCTCTTTCTTGACGAACCGTGCGCGAGGCGCACGTCATGAGACGCCGCCACAGGGCGGCCGGGGTCGAACCCTCGAGGATCCCCCTCGGAGACGTGACACACCCCGGTCCAACCGTACTCCGACACGGACCGCGTCGGACACGGCGAAGGTTCGATGGCGAGATTGTACCAAGGGAGCCGACGCTCCGCAAGGCGCCCGGGGGGCGCTGCGATCAGCCGCGCATCGTGTCGGGTACGAGCCAACGCTCGAGCCAACCACGCAGCGCCGCCTCGTCGAACGGTCGCGCCAGCACGTCGACCTTGGGCCTGCGCCACCAGCGCCAGCCTGCGTGGCCGCTGCCGGCGGTGATCAGCGCCATCGGCAGGTGGGCGACGCCCGGCTCGGCGCGCAACGCCTCCGCGTCGCGCCAGCCGTGACCGTCGTCGTCGATCAACACCGCGCGCGGCCGGATCGACTCCGTCGCGGAGCGCGCCTCGGCGACGCCCCCGACGATCACCGGAACGCCGCCGCTGCGCAGCACCAGCAGGCCCAGCAACCGCTGGATCGCCTCGCTCGGGCACAGCACCAACACATGGGGTTCGTCGGCCACCAGCGCGACGCGGCGCACGACGTCGCTCGCCTCGAGGCGACCCAGCACCCCGAAGACGCGGCGCTGCGGCATGTCGAGCTCGGCTGCGACGGTGCGCGCGGTGCGGCGACCGTCCAGTTGCGCCAGGACGTCCCACGCGCCCTCCGGAAGCGTGACCGTGGTCGGGTCGCCGGCACGGTCGAACACCGCTCCCGGGTCGACGCGCGCAGCGGCTTCGTCGTGCAGTTGACCGGTGACCTCGAGCAGCACCGCCATGGCGTCGACGGCCTGACCGTCAGGGACGTACGTACGATCGATCGCGGCGTCGGTGAACGTGAACGCGCCGTCGCGCCAGGTCAGCAAGTCGCTCACGACCTCACTGACCTGCCGCCTGACCGCGCTGGTCAGCCCCTCGTCGTCGACGAGCCCGAGCCGCCGCGCGGCGAAACCCAGCGGCGCCCCCGCGTGTTCGCGGGTCTGCCCGGCGAGGATGTCCTGCACCTCCGCTGTCGACAGCAGGTCCATGCGCACCAGGATCTCGCCGAGGTGCACGCCGGGCCGCATGCTGGCGTAGCGGATCCGTCCCTCGTCGAGCTCGAGGACGGCGACTCGGTCGTCGCTTCGTACCTCGAGCGTTCCGACCTTGCGACCCGTCACCAGGACCTGGAACACCTCGCCGAGCGGAACGTTGCGCAGGCGACCTTCGAGCAGGGCGCTCACCCCCCGTTCTCGAACAGGCCGGCGTCGCTCGGTGCGCGCAGGCCGAGGTGGGCGTACGCCCGGTCGGTCGCCACGCGCCCGCGCGCCGTGCGCTGCAACAGGCCGCGCTGGATCAGGAACGGTTCGTGCACCTCTTCGAGCGTCGCGCGGTCCTCGCCCAAGGCGGTGGCCAGCGTGTCGAGGCCCACCGGCCCGCCCGCGAACGTCTCCACCAGCGTGCGCAGGATGACGCGGTCACGGCGCTCGAGCCCGCCGGGGTCGATGCCGAGCTCGTCGAGCGCGGAGCGCGCCCGCGGCAGGTCGATGTGGCCTTCGCCGGCGACGGCGGCGAAGTCGCGGACGCGCCGCAGCAGGCGCTTGGCGATGCGCATGGTGCCGCGCGCCCGCCGGCCGATCTCGAGCGCCGCAGCGGCCTCGAGGGGTACGCCGAGCAGGCGCGCGTCGCGCGCCACCCCCTCGGCCAACTCCTCGTCGCGGTAGTACTCCAGGTGCTCGATGATGCCGAAGCGGCTGCGCAACGGACCGGTGATCAGGCCCGGGCGCGTGGTCGCGCCGACCAGCGTGAAGCGTGGCAGGTCGAGCCGGATGGTGCGCGCGGCGGGCCCCTGACCCAGCACGATGTCGATCTTGTAGTCCTCCATCGCCGGGTACAAGTGCTCCTCGGCGACGCGGCCCAGGCGGTGGATCTCGTCGATGAACAAGACGTCTCCGTCCTCGAGGGCGTTCGTGAGGATGGCGGCGAGGTCGCCGGGCTTCTCGATGGCAGGCCCCGAGGTGATGCGGATCGCGACCCCGAGCTCGGCCGCGATGATGTGCGCCAGCGTGGTCTTGCCGAGGCCGGGCGGCCCGTACAGGAGCACGTGGTCGAGTGCCTCACGCCGGCCCTTGGCGGCCTCGAGGTAGACCGCCAGCTTGTCCTTCAGCGCGCGCTGCCCAACGTACTCGCTCAGCGCGGTCGGTCGCAGCGCGGCGTCGTCCACGACCGTCACGGTAGCACGGCGCCCGAGCGGCTCCCAGCGTCGAGGCGCAGCGCCTCGACGCCGTCCGTGGCGTCCCGCACGAGGCTGCTGCCCTCGACCCGCCAACGCTCCTCGCCGCCGGCCCAGCGGTAGTGGACGCCCGCGGCATCGACCCGCTCGGAGGCGTCGGGGCGCGCCATGACCGGCGCCCGAACCTGCTCGAGGAACGCCCGCCTGGCCCCCTCGTCGACGCGCGAGAGGTGGTCGCGGAAGAGCCGTGAGCGCCGCAGCGCGATCTCGGGCCAGGTGGCCGAGCGCCAGCGCCACGCGACGATCCCGGCCTGCACGGTCAGGCCGGCGACGAAGGCCCACCACACGCCGACGACGCCCCAGCCGAGGCCCAACGCCCACCACCAGGCGAGCGGCAGCACCACCAGCCAGCGACCGACGATCGTGGCGATCAGTGGCGGCCTGGTGTCGCCGGCGCCGCGCAGGCCGCCCGAGAGGACGAAGAACACGGCCAGCACCGGCTGGGCCAGGGCGTTGATCCGCAGGTAGCTGACGCCGTCACGCAGGACCGTCGGGTGTGCCGAGGGGTCGAAGAAGCGCACCAACGGCTCGGCCGCCACGAACAAGGCGAGCGCGACGAGGCCCATCACGGCCACGCCGACGGCCAGCGCCGCATGGGCGGCGCGCCAGGCATCGTCGAGCTGCCATGCCCCCACCGCACGGCCGACCAGGCTCGTGGCGGCCACGGCGAAGGCCAGGCCCGGCATGAACGCCAGCGATTCGATCTGGAGGCCGATGGCGAGCGCGGCGGCGCCGAGGCTGCCCGATGGCGTGCTGGTGACGATGCGCATCACCAAGAGGCCGGCGCCGCTGTAGGCGAGGCTCTGCATGCCGCTGGGCCAGCCGATCGCCAGGACGTCGCGCCAGGTGTCCCACGCGGGTCGCCAGCCACCGCTCCCGAACGAGACCACGCTGTGGCCGCGGGCCAGCACCCACAGCGTCGCCGCCATCGCCAGCGCCCGTGCGGCCACCGTGCCGACGGCGGCGCCGGTCACGCCGAGTGCGGGGAAGGGGCCGATGCCGAACACGAGCAGCCACGTGAAGAGCACGTTCGCGACCGTCGCGAGCGCCGACAGCAGCAGCGGTCGGACCGTGTCGCCGGCACCTTGCAGGAGGCTCGCCCCAGCGATCTGCACGGCCGTGAACACCGTGCCGGCGAACACGACGAGCAGGTACGGCAGTGCGATGGCCGCGGCGCCCGGGTCGTCGCTGGCGTCGAGGAAGCCGAGCACCGGGCCGCTGAACGCCAGCCCCGCGACCGTCAGCACCAGGCCCAGCGCGACCGCCACCAAGACCGTCTGCCTGGCGATCAGGGAGAGCGCGTCGGGGTCGCGTGCGCCGCGCGCCTGCGCTGCCAGCGCCATGGCCCCCGACGAGATCGCCATCACGACGACCAGGACCAACAGGCGCACGCTGGTCGCGAGCCCCACGGCGGCGACCTCGGTCGAGCCCAGACGACCTGCGAAGAACACGTCGACGACGTTGACCAACGTGACCAGCAGGTTGGCGCCGATCACCGGCAGCGCGAGGCGCCAGACGGCGCGGAGGGTGGCCCCGTCGAGGCCGAGGCGCGACATATCGCTCGAGCTTACCGCCGCCTCCGCGCTCCGGAGCGCAGGCGACGGCGCGGCCGCGGTGCGGGTGTAGATTGGAGCGTTCATGGCGAGGAGGCCAGCGATGCCAACCCACCGCGTCAGCGTCAACGGCGAGGTCCGCGAGCTGCCGATCGTCAACGTCGGCGCCGTATCGGTCGCCCTGCTCAACCTATTGGGCGACACCGTCTTCACCGAGGCCGCCGCCGACGCGTTGGCCGCTCGGTTGCCGCAGGGCGTCGAGGTGCTCGTCACCCCCGAGGTCAAGGCGGTGCCGTTGGCGCACGCCATCTCGGTGCGCACGGGCGTGCCGTACGTTGTGGTGCGCAAGACCGAGAAGCCCTACATGGTGGGCGCGCGGCGGCACACCGTCGTGTCGATCACCACCGGCTCGCCGCAGGACCTCGTGATCGACGGCGCCGACGTGCCGCGCCTGGCTGGTCGCCGCGTGGCGATCGTCGACGACGTCGTGTCGACCGGCGGGACGCTGACGGCGCTGGCCGAGCTGTTGCGTGACGTCGGTGCCAGCCACGTCGCCACGATGGTCGTGTTCACGGAGGGCGACGAGCGCGACGACGTCGTGGCGCTGGGACACCTGCCGCTCTTCGCGGCCGACGCCGCCGAGGCGCCGGGCGCGGCCAGCAGCGCGCCTGCCGCCCGGGAGTGATGCCCGAGAGGCGGTCGTGAGCATGTCCGACGACGCCAAGGAGCAGATCCGAGCGCGCGTCGACCTGGCGCAGCTGATCGGCGAGCAGGTCGTGCTGAAGCCGGCCGGTCGCGGCCAGCTGAAGGGGCTGTGCCCGTTCCACGCCGAGAAGACGCCGTCGTTCCACGTCCACGTCGACCGCGGCTTCTTCTACTGCTTCGGCTGCGGCGCCAAGGGAGACGCCTTCGATTACGTGATGCGCACCCGCGGCGTCGGCTTCGTCGAGGCGCTGACGATGCTCGGCGAACGGACCGGCATCGCCGTCGAGCCGGCGAGCCCGCGGCAGGGGCGGCGTAGGGACCTGCAAGAGGTGAACGCGTTGGCGCTGGCCTTCTTCCGCCAGCACCTCGATGCCGGCCCGGCGCTGGCCTACCTCGAGGGTCGCGGCCTGACGCGCGCGACGATCGACGCGTGGGAACTCGGCTACGCGCCCGACGCGTGGGACGCGCTGCTCAAGCACGCTCTCACGAAGGGGGTGCGCGACGACGACCTGATCGCCGCTGGCCTGCTGGTCGAGAGCGACCGCGGACGCCGCTACGATCGCTTCCGCGATCGCGTGATCTTCCCGATCCGCGACGGACTCGGTCGCCTGCTCGGCTTCGCCGGTCGCGTGCTCGGCGATGCGTTGCCGAAGTACCTCAACACCCCCGAGACCGACCTCTTCAAGAAGTCGGAACTGCTCTACGGGCTCGATCGGGCTCGCGCGGCCATCCGCGCCTCCGGCGAGGTGGTGGTGGTCGAGGGGTACATGGACGTGATCGCGCTGCATCAGGAGGGGTTCCCCAACGCCGTGGCGGCCCTGGGCGCCACGTTGACGACCGAGCAGGCAGAGGCCTTGGCGCGCCTCGATGCGCGCAGGGTCCTGCTCGCGTTCGATGCCGACGAGGCCGGTCAGCGCGCCGTGCTCGGTGGCCTCGACCAGAGCGTAGGGCGCCGCTTCCTGGTCCAGGCCGTCACGGTCCCGGACGCCAAGGATCCGGCCGACGTCGTGTTGAGCGGCCAGCGTGAGGCCTTCGCGGCGGCGCTGCGAACGGGCGTGTCGGAGGTCGCCTTCCGCTTCGAACGGGTGGTCAGGCAGCACGACGCGACCACGGACGAGGGGCGCCGGGCCGTGCTCGAGGCGCTCGCGAGCGCCCTGCAGCCGCGCGACGTGTTCGACCCCGTGGCGAGCGAACTGCGACGGTTGGTCGTCGATCACCTGGGGCTCGACGGCGAGCGACTCGATGCCTGGTTGGCGGCGCGGCGGCCCCGGCGCCTCGACGCGACGGCGGTGGCGGGGATGCGCCGGCGTTCGAGCGAGTTGACCCCCGTGCGGGTGCTGGAACTCGAGGCGATCGGGCTCATGTTGCTCGAGCCCGAGCGGCTGCGCGAACGCGTCCAGTCGTCGCTCGCGATGTTGCCCGAGACGGGCGACGCGTCCGAGCTCGTCACCTTCGCCGAGACGTGCGAGCGGCACCGCTACGACGACGCCGCGGTGGTGGCGTCGCTGAACGCGCGCGACGGCAGCGAACGCGTCCTCGAGCGGATCCTGGCGCACGCTACGCGTGACGCGTCCGAGCGACCGCTCGACGTCGACCGGCGTCTCGAGCAGCAGCTGTCGCGGATCCGCGAACTGCACCTGGCCACGGCCCAGGCGCGGCGGCAGGAGCGCCTGATGACCCGCTGGGACGAACTGCGACGCGTGATCGAAGACCCGTCCACGCCCGCGGACGCGCTGCGCGAGGCGTACGGCGAGCTGGCCGCGATCCGCGACGTGCAGGTGGCGCGCGAGGGCGAGCGGCAGCTGCAACGTGGCGGTCGGCAGCGCGCGGACCAGCGGCGGCGCGGGTCGTGACGGCCTACCGCGTTGACACTCCATCGGAGCGGTTGCTATGGTTGGTCGGCAGCGTGTGAGGCGGGAATTGCCGGTCCGCATCGCCTTTTTTTTGCCTCACGACCGCACACCACCGCAACCGACGATGCCCGTCGACAGGTAGGGTCGTCGTGTCAACGAGGAGGGCTTTTGGCAGCTCAAGGTGAGTCCTTACTGCACGACCTGATCCAGCACGAGCAGAAGCAGAGCGAGCGCGTCAAGAACGCGCAGAGCGAAGCCGATGCGATCGTGGCGGCCGCCGAGCAGGAGGCCAAGGACGTGATCGCGCGAGCGAAGCGAGAGGCCGACGTCGCGGCCGACACCGCGCTCGAGAGCGCGCGGGTCGAGGCCGAGGCGATCGTCGAGCGTGCGGTGGCCGAGGCCGAGGCCGAGGCCGAGCGCCTGCGCGCCGCCGCTGACGCCAGCCGTGAGCGCGCCGTCGAACGCGTGTTGGAGCAGGTCCTGCCATGATCACGCCGATGGACCAGTTCCTGCTCGTCGGGCGCAAGCCCGTCGCGAACGACGTGCTGGTCTCGTTGCAAAGCCTGGGAGCGGTCCACGTCGACGCGCTCGAGCCGACGGAAGAGGGTCTCGAGCCCTTCGTCCTATCGGAGGAGCAGCGGAAGCGCAAGGCGGTCTGGGACCACGTGGTCGCGCGTACGGAGACGTTGCTCGCGTTGTTGCGCGTCGACACCGAAGGTCCCGGGACCGGCAAGGGCGATCTGCCAGCGGATGCCGAGGGCGTCGCCGAGCGCGTCGACGTGGTCGGTGACCAGGTCGACGCCTTGCTCGCGGAGCGCGTCGAGGGCGAGGAGGAGCTCGCGCTCGTCGGCCAGTACCTCCCGCTGTTCCGCGACCTTGCACCGACGCTGGCGCAGATCGAGGCGTCGCGCTGGCTCGATGGTGCCGCATCGATCGTGCCAGCGAATGCGCTCGACAAGCTCCGCGAAGCGCTCGATGCCGAGCTGAGCGGACGCTACACCCTCTCGACCAAGCCTCGCGGCAAGGACGTCACCGTCGTCGTCGCCGTGCTGAAGACCGACGCCGCCGCCCTGCGCGCGGCGCTGGTGAAGGCGGGCACCGGGGAGCTGGACCTGCCTGAGCGCTACCGGTCGCTCGGGGTCGCCAAGGCGGTCCACGTCATGGAGGAGCGCGCGCAGGTGCTTCCGAAGCGCCTCGCCGCCATCTCCGACGAGCTCGAGAAGATCGCGCTCCAGCACGGTGCGCGCCTCAAGACGCTCCGGCAGACCGCCCTCAACCACCAGTCGCGCCTCGAGCGCCTCGAAGGCTTGGCCCAGGGTCGCTACGCGTTCGCCCTGCAGGGCTGGGTCCCGAGCGTCGATCGCCAGCGGGTGGTCGACGCGTTGCAGAGGCAGTTCGGCGACGACCTCCTCGTGAAGCACCGACCCGCCGACGAGCACCACGACGTCGGTGTCCCCGTGCGGCTCGAGAACGCGCCGTGGGCGCGGCCCTTCCAGGGCCTGCTGGCGGTGCTGGCGCCGCCTGCGTACGGGAGCTTCGATCCGACGTGGACCCTCGCGATCTTCTTCCCGCTCTTCTTCGGAGTGATCGTCGGGGACATGGCGTTCGGGATGATCTTCGCGTTGATCGCGTGGATGCTGCGCAAACGCGGGTTCGCCGGCAAGTCGCTGTCGCTCGGCCCGCTCGGCATCGTCGTCCCAGCCGATTCGCTGAAGTGGATCTCGACGATCATCTATTACAGCGCTGCCTGGACCATCGTGTGGGGCTTCATCTACGGCGAGTTCTTCGGGACCTTCTTGGAGTACTTCCCGCCCGGCAACCCGGTCTTCTACCCGCCGAAGGAAGGCTACGACGGGATGATCCAGATCCTGATGTTCCGGGTCGAGATCTTCATGCCCGTCATCCTGCTGGCGATCGCCTTCGGCGTCATCCAGGTGCTCGGTGGCTGGGTGATCCGCGTCGTCTACGGGATCAAGCACGGCGACATGAAGCACGTCTACGAAGGCATCGGCATGTTCGCGGGCCTGGTCGCCCTGGTGATCTTCGCCACGGCGTTCCTGACCGAGAACCTCAACCCCGTCGTCAACGGCGTCGTGCTCGTCGGCTTCGCCGTCTTCTTGGTGTGCGTGGTGCTGGCACGGATGCCACTCATGCTCATCGAGTTGGTGTCCAACGGTGGCAACATCCTCAGCTACCTCCGTCTCTTCGCCGTCGGCCTGGCCGCGGCGCTGGTCGCCAAACTGGTCACGGAGCTCGGCTTCGCCATCGCCGACTCGCTCCCCATCATCGGTCCGATCCTCGGTATCGTCGTCGGCGTCTTCGTGCACCTGCTGGCGCTGGCTCTGAAGATCATCGGGTACACACTCCAACCGCTCCGTCTTCACTACGTCGAGTTCTTCACCAAGTTCGGCTACTACGAGTCTTCAGGTCGTCCGTACCAGCCGTTCAAGCTCCTGGGAGGGAAATCATGAACACGTTCGCTCGCGTTGTCGTCCTGCTCCTCGTCGCCGCCCCGCTCACCTTGGCGTTCGCCCAGAACGGCGAACTGGGGCTCGGCGCCGGTCTCATCGCCATCGGTGCCGCCCTTGCGATCGGTATCTCCGCCATCGCCACCGCCATGGCCATGGGTCGCATCGGATCCGCTGGCGTCGCCGCGCTGGTCGAGCGCCCGCAGGCCTTCGGCCAAATCTTGATCTACTTGGTCATCGTCGAGACGATCATCATCTTCGGCTTCGTCATCGCCTTCTTGATCAACGGCCAGATCGGCTAGTCCCCAGTGGCTGATCTCACGGCTCTGCTCGAACGAGAAGCGAGCGCCGAGATCGACGCCATGCTCTCCGAGGCGCGCGAGCGCGCCTCGGAGATCGTCGCGCAGGCGGAAGCCGAGACCGAGTCGATCAAGACGACACGGGCTCGCGCTACCGCCGCGCAACGAGAGGCGACCTTGGTCCGCGCGCGTAGTGCGGCGCAGCTGCAAGCCGCTGCGCTCAAGCTGCGTGCACGGCACGAGGCGGTCGAGTCGGTGTTCGAGGCTGCCGACGCGCGGCTCGCCGACCTTGCGAGCGACGCCAAGGCGTACGAACCGGTGCTCACCACACTGCTCCAGGAGGCGGTCGAGGCGCTCGGCGCCGACGCGGTCTCCGAGGTCCAGGTCGCCAAGGCCGACGTGGCGCTCGCAACCAAGATCGCCAAGGCCGCTGGGCTCGACGTGAAGGTCGTCCCCGGCCCCGTCAGCGGTGGCGTCCGGGTGCTGACCGCGCGCGGCAGCAGCGTCGAGAACACGCTGCATGCCCGGCTCGCCGCCCTGCGCGGTGAGCTGGCGGCGAGCGTCGCCCATAGTCTGTTCGCGACCGATCCGACGGAGGCGTAACGCATGGCCAACTACGGCTACCTCAACGCGCGCGTGCGCGCTCTGCGCACGCGTCTGTTGCCACCCGGGTTCGTGGACCAGGTGCTGGCCGGGGGTGGCTTCGAGGCTTTCACGAGCGCGCTGGCCCAGACGGCGTACGCGCCCGACCTCGAGAGCGCCCAGGCGTACGGAGCCGCCGGCGCGAGGGCCTCGTTGTCGGGCGTGGACCGCGCCATCGCGGCCAACGTCGCGCGCACCGCGCGTGCGTTGCTCGGTTACGCCGAAGGTGATGCGGAGACGCTCCTCGGTCTGCTCCTACGGCGCTACGACGTCGCCAACCTGAAGGCCGTGGCACGCGCGTTCCACGCCGGCAAGGCCGGCGCCGAGCGCGAGGACGCCGTCGAGGCCGTCCTTGGCGCCACGCTCCCCATCGGCGAGCTCGACGCCGCAACGGTCCGTACGATGGCCGGCGCCTCCGACCTCGCCGGCGCCGCTCAGGCGCTCGTCGTCGCCGGCCATCCGCTGGCCGGTGCGTTCCGCGCGGCCGTCGCCGCCTACGTCAAGGGGGGCGGCTTCTTCGCTCTCGAGTTGGCGCTGGACCAGGCGCACCACGCCAGCGTGCTCGAGGAGGCGCGCTCGGCCGGCGCTGACGAAGCCTTCCTCGCCTACCTGGCCCTCGAGGTCGATGCGACCAACCTGCTGACCGCGGTCAAGCTCCGTGGTCGTGACCTCGACGTCGACGCCTGCTTCGTGCCCGGCGGCGACACCGTGACCCGAAAGCAGTTCGCCGAGATCGCCGCAGCTGCGCCGGGTGCGGCGTTGCCGAGCCTGCGCCGGCCCTTCGCGGACGCGCCGGACGATCCTGCGGCGCTGGAACCGTGGTTGCGCACGGCGGTCGAACGCACGGCTCGAACGCTGACCGCCGATCCGCTCGGTATCGGACTCGTGACGCATTACCTGCGCGCCAAGGAGCGCGAGGCGGCGTCGTTGCGGTTGCTGGCCCGCGGTACCTTCTACGGTGTGCCGGCCGAGACGCTCAGACGGGAGCTCGGCCATGCCTAAGATGCTCGTCGTCACCGACGCCGAGACCGCGATCGGCTTCCGGCTCGCCGGGGTCGATGTGCTCGAGACCACGGCCGACGCGGCCCACGGCGACGTCGAGGAGGTCATCGCCTCGGAGCGCTACGGGCTCGTCGTGGTCGACGAGAGCCTCGTGAACGACCCGGTCAAGGCCATGGAACGCGCGATGCGCGGACGCGACCTCCCGGTGCTCCTACCCATGCCGGGCCTGTCGGCGGCCTTCGACCACGAGGCCGACGCCAAGACGTACATGCAACAGCTGGTGCGCAGCGCCATCGGCTTCGACATCAAGCTCGACTGATCCACTCGGAGGCTTCATGGCCATCACTGGCACCATCCAA
>PWQI01000115.1 GCA_003556805.1 Trueperaceae bacterium
CCACGGTCGCCGCCACGGTCGCCGCCACGGTCGCCGGCACGGTCGCCGGCGTGTCCGCCGCCGGGACGCTCCGGCGGCCGCACCTCGGGCATCAGGGCCGTTCGAGCAGACGCACGGTGCCGGCCGCGCCGTCGACCTCGAGCAGCGCGCCGTCCGGGATCCGCTTGGTGGCACCCTGCAACGCGACCACCGCCGGCAGCGCGTACTCACGAGCGACGACGGCGGAATGCGACAGCAGGTTGCCGGACTCGGTCACGAGGCCGCCGGCGGTCGCGAACAGCGGCGTCCAGGCCTGCCCGGTGGTCGGCGCGACGAGTACCTCGCCAGGCAGCAGCGCGCCCGTGTCGGCGAGTGAGCGCAGCACCCGGGCCCGGCCTCGGACCACCCCGGCCGAGGCGGCGGTGCCGCGGAGCAGGTCGGGGTCGTCCGGTGGTGTCTCCTCGGTCGCCGTCGAAGCCGCTTCGGCACCGCTCGGCGGCGGCGGCTTGTTGACGTCGGAGGGGGGCTCGACGTCGGCGTACCGGGCGAGCTCGGCGGCGCGCGCCGCAACGCGTTCTCTGAGCTCGTGGCCCTCACCGCGCATGGCTGAGCGCAGTTCGTCGACACGCAGGTGGAACACGTCCGGTGCCTGGTCGAGCTCGCCGGTGCGCACGAGCGTCTCGCCGCAGGTCCGCAAGACCTGGCGGATGTGGGCGGTGGAGGGGTAGTCGATCAAGAAGTTGTGGTCCTCGCTCACCAAGAACGCCGTCTGGGCGGCGGCGAGGCGGACCTCGAACTCGGTGCGTACCGGGGTGGGGTAGAAGCGAAGTCGCTCGCGCACCTCGCGCTCTGCGTGCTCGCGCTTCTCACGCTGCAGCGCCAGCAGGCGGCTCGGGTCGGCGTCGGGGCGCTCCACCATGTGGCGTAGCATGCTCATCACCGATGCCGGCTCCTCACGCAGGCTCGGCGCGCTGAACAGGACGTAGGGACAACGCTGCCCGTACGCCTCGAGGTAGGCGTCGAGCGCCTCGAGGAGCGGAGCCGCCGCGCTCTCGCGGCGCAGTTCGACCAGGGCGTCGCGAGGCGCCACGCGCAGCAACGCGTCGCGCAGCGGGCCTTCTGGGACCAGCTCGCGCAGCGGCCACAGGGCCCTGGCGGCCTGTGTCGTACGTACGTCGAAGCCGCTCAACAACGTCTGCGCCTCGAGCGGCGACTCGGGAGCGAAGAGTTCGTCGTAGAGCTCGACGAAGGCGCGCTTCGCGAAGCTGAGCGCCACCGCCAGCTCGAAGTGCACCACCCACAGCCGCGTGCCGCGCTGCAGTGTCGTCTCGAGGTGGGCGACCAAGGCGTCGCGTTGCAACGCGCCGGCGTCAACCCCCTCCCAGAACGCCAGGTGTTCGAGGATCTCCGGCAACCAGTCCTCGTGCCAGCGCGCCGCGATCGTGGTGCGAACGCGCTCCGTCACGGACGGCATCCGCTCACGCATGGCCGTGCGCTCCTCGTCCGTCATCGGCACGGTGCTCTCGTGATCGTAGTAATACGTCCACAGCCGTCGCGTCATGAAGCGGAAGGGCAACCCCGCCGCCTCCATCACGGCCTGAAAGCCGCCGCTGATGAAGGTGTTCAGCAGCTCGCCATCCAGTTCCGTGAGCTGACCGGGGAAGTGCGCGAGGTCGCGCTTCCAATGACGCTCGGCGTCCTCGCTCTCGAACCACGCAGGGGTGGGGAAGTCCCCTGTCGACGTGCTCATGCGGGTGTCTCCGCGTGCGTTCCGGCGCGCGTCACGGGCCGGCATTGCAGCAAGGCGAGGCGGTCTTCGCGCCACGCGAACTCGATGTCGACCGGCCAGCCGCGCTCGCGCTCGAGCTCGCGGGTGAGCTCGGCGACGGTCCGCAGTTGGGTTTCGTCGAGCGCGGCGCGCTCGCGCAGGAAGCGCGGGACGTTCACCTCGCGGGTGCCGTCCTCGCTCGGGATGATCATGCGCTCCTTGTCGGCGAGGCTGGCCTCGAGCACGCGCAGGTCGTCCTTGGCGAGGCGCCAGGTGTCGGCGGTGACGGTGCCGGCCACCACGCTCTCGCCCAGGCCCCAGGCGGCCGTGACGACGATGGTGTCGTCGGCCCCGCCGATCGGGTCGACGCTGAAGGCGACGCCGGCGGCGTCGGCCCACACCATGCGCTGGACCAAGACGGCGAGCGCCAGGTCGTCCTCGCTCAGAGCGTGGTCGCGGCGGTAGGCGAGCGCCGCCTCGGAGCGCAGCGACGCCCAGGTCGCCTCGACCGCAGCGACGACGGCGTCGGCACCGCGGACGTTGAGCGCGGTGTCGTGTTGGCCGGCGAACGAGGCCTCGGCGCCGTCTTCGTCCACCGCCGAGGAGCGGACCGCGACGTAACCGCCCTGCTCGTCGCCCTGCACCAGACGCTCGTAGGCGTCGACCATGGCGGTGCGCAACGCGGCGGAGGGGCGGCCGCCCTGCCGGTGGGCGTGGTAGGCGTGCGCGGTGACGCAGAAGCCGGACGGCACGGCGTGGGCCGCGGCGAGCGCGCCGAGGTGGGCGGCCTTGGGCCCGACGACGGCTGGGTCGAGACTCTCTCGTTCGCCGAGCCAGACGATGCTGGCGAGGTCCGGGCGTTGGTCCATGGGGGCTCCTTGGCGCTCGAGCGTCGGCTGCTGCGCACTGTGTGGTCGTGGGAGTATACACGCGATCGGCGACGCGTTGACACGCTCCTGACGTTCACAGCAAGCCCTGCGGTGGTCCCGCAGGGCCGCCCTGCGGTGGTCCCGCAGGGCCGCCCGCATGCGCCGCGGTTCGCGTCAGGGGTACTTGGCGGCGCGCATCACCCGGACCGGGTGGTCGAACGCGACGACCTTGAAGCGTGGCAGGTACGACTGCGCGAGGCCCGCCAGGACACGCTCGGCCACCTCGTCGCCGGCGATGCACTCGATGCGCAGGAACGCGCCGGCGACGTCGCCCACGCGCGATCCGAAGGGGTCCCCTTCGGCGCGCACGAGCGTGAGGCCGCCGATGCCCCAACGCCTCAGGTCGGCGAGCAGGCGCTCCTCGAGCACCGCCTCGGCGATCACCGTCACCAGCCGTCGCTCCGTGAACGCGTCAGCCATCACGCACCTCCTGCGAGCGCCTGGGCGACGCGCGCGAACAGCGGGATCCCCACCACCAGGTTGAAGGGGAAGGTCACGGCCAGCGAGGCCGTCAAGTACCGCCCCGGGTTGGCCTCGGGCAGCGCCAGGCGCACGGCGGCCGTGGCGGCGATGTACGACGCGCTGGCGAGCATCGCCGCGAAGATGGTCGCGCCGCCCGCCGACAGGCCCACCATGACCCCGAGCGCGGCGCCGAGCACCCCATGGACGAGCGGCGCGGCCAGGCCGAAGCCGAGCAGGAACGCGCCCGCGCGGCGCAGTTCGCCCAACCGGCGGGCCGTGACCAGGCCCATCTCGAGCAGGAAGATGGTCAGCGCACCCTCGAAGGGCGCCTCGAAGAACGGCGCGACGCGCTCGGCGCCCTGCGCGCCGGTGGCGGCGCCGATCAGGAGTCCGCCGACCAGGAGCACGATGCTGCGACCCGCCAACACCTCACGCAGCACGGCGTCCATGCCTTCGCCGCCCCCGGCGCCGTTGTCCGCCGTCGTCGCCGCACGCATCGCGCGCCGCGCGATCACCAGGGCGACCAGGATCGCGGGCACCTCCAGCAGCGCCACCAGCGTGGCCATGAAGCCTTCGTAGGGCACGCCGGCGCGGTCGAGGAAGGCCTGCGCGGCGACGAACGTCACCACCGACACCGAGCCGTAGTGCGCCGCCAGGGCGGCGGCGTCGGCGACGCTCCAGCCACCTACGTGTCGCGCCAACGCGTAGGTCCACAGGGGGATGAGCGACCCTGCCGCCAGCGTGGCGAGCGCCGGCAGCCACAGCTGGGAGGGGGGCGTCGCGGCCAGCGCGACGCCCCCCTTCAGGCCGATGGCGAACAGCAGGTAGATCGACAGGGCGGCGTAGAGCGCGTCCGGGACACGCAGGTCGCTGCGCACCAGCGTCGCGACGATGCCGAGGGCGAAGGCCAGCACCATCGGCGAGAGCAGGTTGAGCCGCACGAGCTCGAGGGCGTCCACCGCGACAGCCTACTCGGCGGCGAGCGTCTCGGGCGGCCCGTCGGCGCTGCAGCGGGCGACGATCCGGTCGACCTCGCCCACCGCGGCGGCGCTGCGCGTGTCGACGCTCACCCCTTGACGCCGGTGCTGGCGATCCCGGTGGTGATGAAGCGCTGCAGCAGCGAGAACACCAGCGTGATCGGCAGCAGCGTCAGTACGGTCATGGCGAGCACGAAGTGCCACTGCACCTGCAGCTCGCCCTGGAAGGCGTTGAGGCCGACCTGGAGCGTGAAGAACTCGCTGCGGGTGAGCACGATCAGCGGCCACAGGAAGTCGTTCCAGCGCCACATGACCGAGAAGATCGCCAGCACCGCGAGGGCCGGCGCGGAGAGCGGGATCACGATCTGCCAGAAGATCCGCCACTCCGACGCGCCATCGATGCGCCCGGCATCGAGCAGCTCGTCTGGGATGGTGAGCATGTACTGCCGCAGCAGGAACACGCCCGTCGGCGTGGCAGCGCCCGGGATGATGACGCCCCACAGGTTGTTGATCCAGCCGACCTGGTTCACGACCAGGTAGACGGGGACGAGGATGACGCTGATCGGGATCATCAGCGTCGAGATGATCACCAGGAAGATCAGGTTGCGCCCGCGGAAGCGGTACTTGCTGAGCGCGAACGCGGCCATGCTGTTGATCACCAGCGTGATCAGGGTGGCGGTGACGGTCACGACCACGCTGTTGCGCAGGTAGCGCAAGAAGTTGAAGCGCGTGAACGACTCGGTGTAGTTCTCGGTCGCCAACCGGAGCTCGCGCACGGGCGTGCGCAGCTCGATGGGGATCTGCAGCACCTCGTCTGGCGCGGCGGGGTCGACCATCTGGGCCATCAAGCCGATGCGACGCACTTGGGCCAACCTCGCCTCGCTGCCGTCCTCGAGGATGACATCGAAGAGCGGGAGTCGCTCGGCGTAGCCGTCGACCGCGGTCGTCACCTGCGCGAGCGGCAGCAGCGTGGGTGGGAACTCGAGCAGGTTCTGTTGCGTCTTGAACGACGAGAGCACCAGCCACGCCACCGGACCGAACATCACCAGGACTCCGACGATCAGGTAGGCGTAGGTGAGCACGTCCGCCACGGTCCATGCGCCCTTGTGCCCCTGTCGGCGACCGAGGAAGCGCCCGACGGCCGTCATGCCAGGTGCCTCTCGCTGCCGCGACCGATGCGCAGCTGCAGGAGCGTGGCGACGAGCAGTACCGCGCCGAGCGTCACGCTCGCCGCTGCGGCCATGCCGAAGCGTGGATTCTGCGTGCCGAAGCCGGTGGCGTAGATGTACTGGACCAAGAGCATCGTGGCGCTGCCGGGACCGCCGCCGGTGAGCACGAACACCTCGTCGAACATCTGCACGGCGCGGATGAGCGACAGCACCAGCACGACCATCATGGTCGGCATCAGCAGCGGCATGGTGATGTGCCGGAAGGACTGCAGCGTGCTGGTGCCGTCGATCGCGCCGGCGTCGTAGAGCTCGACCGGGATGCTCTGCAGGCCGGCGAGCAAGATCAGCGTGTAGAAGCCCATGTTCGCCCAGATGCTGACGATGATCACCCACGTCATCGCCCACGTGCCGTTGAGCAGGAAGTTGATCGGGTCCTGCCCAAACGAGATCAAGATGGCGTTGAGCACCCCGTCGCGCTGCAAGATCCACTTCCAGATCAGCGCCACCACCACGGGCGAGAGCAGCACGGGGTAGAAGAACACGCTGCGGAAGAACCCCAGGCCGCGGATCTTGCGGTTCAAGACCATCGCGGTGAGCAGCGAGATCGCCACCATGCCGCTCACCTGGAACGCCACGAACACACCGGTGTTGCGCGCCGCGCGCCAGAAGCGGTCCTCGAGGCAGGTGTTCGGGTTGGCGTAGTCGGTGCAGGTGTAGAGCCGCTCGAAGTTGGCCATGCCGACGAAGTTGCGGTCTTGCGGATAGAGGGCCGTGCCACTCGTCATCGCGAAGTAGACGTTGAGCGCCATGGGGAAGAGGATGAAGATGCCGAACACGAGCAGGTTCGGAAGCAAGAAGAGATACGCCATGTTGCGCTGGCCGATCACGCGCTGGATGGGCTCGACGACGAACCCGACGGCGTTCATGACGAGCGCGTAGAGACCCTGGACCCCGCGGCCGGCGAGGGCGTTGGCGCGCTGGAGGGGTGTCGTTCGGACGGCCATGGGCTGCGGACCTCCTGACCGGACCGACGGGGTCCGTGTGGCATGCGACGGGCGCTACCGGTCAGCGTACCGGTAGCGCCCGGGGGACGGTCGCGGTTCGCCGACGGGGGTCACCGTGACGCCGCGGGTCGGGTCCTCAGCGGATGCCCTGCTCGCGCAGCACCTCGTCGATGTCGGCTTGCGCGCGCTCGAGCACCTCGTCGAGCGTCAACTCGCCCACGAAGGCCTGCGTGAGCCGGTCGCGGATGCTGTCGAAGACGACGAAGTTGAACGGGTACGCCTGCATCGCGTACGCGGTCGGATCGAGCCGTGGGACCTCGGAGGCGAACACGGAGAGCGCGTCGCGCGCTGCGTCGACGTCGGTTTGGAAGTCGATGCCGCTCTCGGCCAGCCCGAGGTGTCCGGGGATGAAGAGCGTGCGGCCGTAGAACTCCGCCATCACGTCTTCTTGCGTCAGGAACTCCATCACGCGGGCGACTTCGGCCGGGTGGTCGGTGTTGGCCACGCCCACGACGCCGGCGCCGCCGGGCATGCCGGTGCACGCCATCGGGCCACAGGGGTTGGGGATGACTTCCCAGTCGAAGGCGTCGCCGATCAGGTTGGCGAACTGCCCGACCTGCCAGCTGCCCGACATGTAGAGCACGACCTGGGCGTTGATGAAGAACTCGTTGCCGGCCACGTAGGTGCCGGCGGAGCCGATCCAGGTGTCGGGGTGCATGGTGCCGTCGGCGTGCCAGTCGATCATGAGCTGCATCATCGTGCGCATGCCCTCGTCGTCGATCGTGGCATGACCGTCTTCACCGAAGAAGCTCGCGCCCTGGCTGATCGCCGGGCCGGCCAACCGGTGGCCGGTGCGGTCCATGACCATCGCGAAAGGCGTGCCGGTGGCGTCGGCGACCGCGCGGGTCACCTCGGCCCACTCCTGCCAGGTGGTGTCGCCCGTCGGCACGTCGATGCCGGCCTGGTCGAAGAGCGTGCGGTTGATGAACGGGCCGGTGACGGTCAGCTGCGTCATGAACCCGGGGATGGCGGTGGAGCCGGCGGGCCGCATCCAGTCGAGGAAGGGGCCGAAGTTGGTCTCCCAGTAGTCCGGATCGGAGAGGTGGGGGCTCATGTCGAGCCAGTACTCCGACAGGCCACCGAGGTTCGTGACGCGCACCATGTCGGCCGCGTCGCCGGAGGCGAGCTGCAGCGGCAGCGACTGCAGGATGCCGCTCGAGTACGGCACGGTGTCCATCACGATGCGGACGTCGGGGTTCTCCGCCTCGAAGCGGTCGAGGAGCTCGCGCATCACCTGGCCCTCGTTGCCGTCGTCGTACCAGGTCATGCGCAGTTCGACCTGCGAGAACGCGGTGCCGAGGAGCAGCGCAGCGGTGAACAGGGCGGCGAGACTGAAGCGTGGGGACATCGGGACCTCCTGTGGTCGGTGTGTGCGAAGGGGCGACCCTGATGGGAACGCTCCTGCGGCACGGGGACTCCGTGTGGCGTGAGCCTTCGGACGCGCTATGGATGGTGTGCCTCACGCTCCCTTCGGGTGGTCGCGTCGGTGCACGCCTTGCGGATGGACGTGGCTGAGTATACGGTGGACGGCACGATGTCGTCAAAGCGCCGTGGCGCCGCGAACCATGTCAGGGACGTGTCAGCTTCGTCGACGTCCCGCTGCTCCGTGGGCGCGTGAGCGCGGGCCCGGGCGCGCCCTTGCGACCGCGTGTCGACGGTGCGCTGATCGGTGACGGCGCCGCCCCGCTCGCGTTCACGGGAGCGCGCCTGCAGGCGCGGGTCGACGCCGCGGGCATCGGCGAGGTGGTCGTGTGGGGCAGTGGTCGCGCCGCCACCGTGCGCTTCGAGCCGGCGCTCGCGCCGAGCTCGCTGGAGGTGACCCCGAACCGCTGGCACGCTGCCTGGCCCGGTGGTGCGTTGACGGTCGACGCCTCGCTCACGCGGCCGGCGATCGTGTTGCGAGGCCACGGGGCGTTGCCGACGTTGCGCCTGACGCGCCCGAAGCGCATCCCGCCCGGCTTCGAGGCGGCGTCGACGCGAGCGTCGCTGGCCGACGGCCACCACGTCTCGAGCGACTGGACCCACACCCGGCTGCGTGCCCATGGCGGCGTGGTCGGGCCGGAGGGACGCGTGTCGTTCGGCCCGAGCGGCGTCGCCGTGCTCGCCGCCGGCGCCGATGCCGACGAGGCGGCCGCGGCGGCTGCCTGGGCACTGGCCGATCCCGACGCGGTCCGCGCCGAGGTGGGCGCACACCACGACCGACTCAGGGCGATGCTGTGGGTCGCCGACGCCGAGCTGCAGAGCCTGGCGCTGCATGGGCTGCACGCCGCGTTCAGCGCACGCAAGACGCTGGCTGACGGCCGCTTCGCCGGCTTCGCGGCCGGCGTCGGGTACGCGATGCCGCCGCGAACCTACTACCGCGACGCGTACTGGACGCTGCAGGCGCTCCTCCCGCTGGCGCCGGAGCTGGCTCTCGAGCAGCTGCTCGTGCTGGCGCGCGGTGTGCACGCGAGCGGCGAGGCGCCGAGCGGCGTCGTCATCGCTTCGAGCGCCGGCGAGCGGAGTTGGCGTGCGCTGCGTGCCGCCGATGCGGACCTGGCGCGTGACCATCCGCGCGACGGCGAGTGGTGGGCGGACCATGCCGACTCGCCGCTGTTCTTCGTCCTGCTCGCGTGCGAGGTGGCAGCGTGGTGCGCTGCGGACGACCTGCTGGAGCGCGACGTCGACGGGGTCACGCTGGGCGCGCGCGTGGCCGCCATCTTGGAGCGCGTGCACGCCGGCGCCGATGCGTGGGGCTTGGCGTCGAAGCCGCACAGCGACCGCGACTGGGCCGACAACGTCTTCCGGGGTGGCGCGATCACCTACCTGCAGGGGCTCTACCACGGCGCGCTCGAGCGCACGACGGCCCTGGTGGCGCCGCGCGACCCCGCACGCGCCGAGCGCTACCGGCGGCGCGCCGCCGCCCTGCGAGCGGGTGCCCGGGAGCGTTTGTGGCGAGCCGACGTGGGCCACTTCGTCGCGTTCCGCGAGCCGTCTGGACGCGTCGAGACGCACCTCGCCATCGAGACGCTGACCGCGCTGCGCTACGGTCTGGCCGACGCCGCACAGGCGGCGAGCGTCCTGGCGGCGATGCGCGCGCGCCTCGAGACGCGTCACAATCACGAGCAGCCCTTCGGCGACTGGGGTGTCATGTGCGCTTTCCCGCCGTACGCCGGCTGGGTGCGGCGCCGCGGCAAGAGCCGCTTCGCGTACCGCTACCACAACGGCGCCGACTGGCCTTACTGGGACGGCGTCTACGCCGAAGAGCGCCTGCGCCGCGGGTTGAACGGCTGGCGCTACCCGTTGACGCGCTGGTGGGCTGTCGGCCTCGAGCAGGGACGTGCGACGCCGGTGGAGTACGCCTCGCCGCCCTTCGCCCCGGGGTCGCCGTCGAACGCCTGGAGCGCCATGCCGGCGGCGGCGATGCTGCTGGGCGGGTTCGGCTTCACGCCGAACGGCGTCGTTCGCGCCCCCCCATGGGGCGACAGCGGATCGATACGACCCCTCCCCGGCGGCGGCGTGCAACGCGTCCGCGTGACCGGCGAGCGGCTGGAGGTGGAGCTCGATGGCCGACCCGTGGCGTGAGCAGGGAGCGATGAGGTTCGAGGGCCGAGACGGTCCCAGACTGTCGTTCGCAGCGTGTGAGGGCCCCGGGCGCGCGGAGCTGACGCTGCTCGAGGACGACGTGGTGCGGCTGCGCTGGTTCCCCACCGGCGCGCCGCGCATGACACGCACGTGGGCCGTGGTCGGGCGGGCGGGCGATGTCGGTCCCGAGGGGCGCGAGCGCGCCGATGTGGGTGTGTTCGCGTGCCCCGAGCCCGCCGTCGAGGTGAGTGCCGAGCGCGTGGTGCTGACCGGCCGCGGTGTGCGCGTCGAGGTGACGTTGGCGCCGTTCGCTCTGCGCTGCCTGCTGCCGGACGGCACGGTGGTGCTCGAGGACCACCCCGACCTTGCGTACCGACATGCGCGTGGTGGCGGTCGCGGTGTGCGCCACACCCTCAGGCGCGATCCCGGCGAGGTGTTCCTCGGCCTCGGCGAGGCCAGCGGGGGCATGGATCGCCACCATCGGCGACACCGCCTACGCCCGAGCGACGCGCTCGGTTACGACGCCGAGCGAAGCGATCCGCTCTACAAGCACCTGCCGATCGTCCTCTCGCTCACGCCCGGTGGGCATGCCGCCGGCCTGCTCTACGACACCGCTGCGGAGACCGTCGTCGACCTCGGTTGCGAGATCGACCACTACGTCGGACCGTTCCGCTTCACCGAGGTCCGCGCGTGCGAGCTCGACCTGTACGTGCTGCTGGGACCCGCGCTGAGCGACGTGGTGCGGCGCGTCCAGGACCTCACCGGCTACGCACCGCTTGCGCCGCGCTGGTCGCTCGGCTACCTGGGCTCGACCATGCGCTACACCGACGCCGAGGACCCGCGCAGCGAGTTGGCCGGCTTCGTCGAGGAGTTGCGCCGGCACGACATCGGCTGCAGCGGCTTCCACTTGTCCAGTGGCTACTCGATGGGCGACGACGGGCTCCGCTACGTGTTCGAGTGGAACCGTCGCAGGGTCCCCGAGCCGGCCGCGATGCTCGAACCGCTCCGGGCGGCGGGCATCCGCACCCTCGCCAACGTCAAGCCCGCGCTGCTGACGAGCCATCCCGACTACGCCGACCTCGCTGCACGCGGCGCCTTCGTGCGTCAGGCCGAGTCCGACGGCGACGGCCCGTACCGGGGACGCTTCTGGGGCGGTCAGGGGAGTTACCTCGACTTCAGCGGCCCGGCCGCGTACGACTGGTGGCGCACCCGGCTGCGCGAACGCATCCTCGAGGTCGGCGTGGACGCCAGCTGGAACGACAACAACGAGTTCCAGATCGGCGACGACGCGGCGCGCTGCGCCGCCGGCGAGGCCGGCGACCTGCGCCCGGTGCTGACGCTGCTGATGAACCATGCCAGCCGCGCGGCGCAGCGCGACGTGCGGCCCGATGCGCGCGATTACCAGGTCACCCGCTCGGGCGGTCTCGGTACCCAGCGCTACGCGCAGACCTGGTCGGGCGACAACGTCACCAGCTGGCACACCCTCGCCTACAACGTGCCCATGGGC
>PWQI01000368.1 GCA_003556805.1 Trueperaceae bacterium
CGTCGGCCGCTACGGCGCTCATGTCGTTCATCGCGAAGGCCGCCACGAGCCGCCACTCGAGCACGCGCTCGCGCCGTGCGTACGGGTCGGGAACCGCGCTCAACAGCAGATGCAGCCGCTCGAGCAGGCCCTCCTCCTGATAGCGTGGCCCGGCGAGCCGCAGCAAGTCTTCGACCAGGTGTGGCGCACGCAGCACGGCGAGCTCCAGCGCGCCAACCACATCGCCCTCGCTTCGGAGCGCCAGCACGGCCAGTGCCGGCTCGACCACCTCCGCGGCACCTTCGTCCACCGACACGCCTTCTGGGCCAGGCACGAGGAGGCGTGGCAACCCGGCGGCTCGCTGCGCGCCTGCCATGAGGGCGCCGAAGCCCGCGTCGCTCTCACGCAACAGCCGCTCGACCGTACCGTCGTCCAGCCCAGCCGGTAGGGCATCCCGCGCCTCCTCGCGACGGACGCGCAGCGCCGCACCGTCGAGGACGCAGCAGCGCCCTCGCCACCCAGCAGGTGCCGCCTCGGCGCGGTCGACATCGAGCAGCACCCGGTACCCGTGGTGGTGGATGCCCAGCAGGTCTTCGAGCAATCCGAAATCGCCGCCATCGCTGCGCACGGCGAGCCAGAGCGGCAGCACGTCACCACGATGGCGCACGAGCGACTGCACCTGTGCACGGTACGGCAGTGCCAACGGTAACAACGGCGCGCCCAACGCACGGTTCACCGCGCGCGCCAGGGCATTGCCCTGGGCGACCGCATCGCCGCCTGCACTCCTGTCGAGCGAAAACCAGGCAACACGCTCGCGGATCCGTAAGGCGTCGAGGACGAAGGGCACGCCTGCGCTCACGCCTCCGACCAGGACCAGAGGCTCGGCAGCGCCGCGGATCACAGCGAGCTGGCGCGCCAACCACACGCGGTCCAGGATATCGCGATGGCAGCGAGGCCTCCTCGCGACCGCCCTCAGTGAGCGGTGTGCTTAGCAAGTGGCGTCCTCAGCGAACGGCGGCGGGACGTTGGTCCAACCCATCCGAGACGACGTGCCTCGCTTCGAGACGCAAGGCTGCAACCGTGCGCAGAAGCCGCACGTCGCGCAACACCACACCGCCGCCGCGAAAACGGAACGCCGTGCTGCGCTCGAGACGACGGCGCGCTTCGCATCGATCCATGAACCGTACCTCCTTCGTTACCGAAAAGGCTACGGAGGCTGTCGCTCCAGGTCCGCTCCATGGCGTGCGCAGAGGATGAAGCGGGTCTGAAGCGGGTCTGAAGCGCCTTGAGCCGTAGCCTTCGCGCAACTCGAGGAGGTACGTGATGCGCACGCTGAAGACGATCGCCCTCGCCGCCCTCGTCACCCTCACGCTCACGGGCATCGCCGTGGGAAGCCTTGCGACCATGCAGCCTGACGTGACGGTCGTGGCCGACAGCGGCAACCAGCGCGGCGACCTCGACGCCGGGTGAATCGACGCCCGGTGAAGCGACGCCGGGTGAAGCGCGACGCCGGACGCGTGACCGACGGCGCATGAGCCCAGACGGCAGCACCTCGAGGCCACCCGCGCTGTCCGAGCTGCGCTTCTTGTTCCAACCCGTGCAGCCGCTCGGCGGCGGCGGCGCCTGGGCCGAAGCGCTGGTGCGCTGGTACCTTCCTGATGGCACGGTCAGGGGCCCGCTCGACGTGCTGCCGCATTGGCTCGCGCCGAGCAACGTCGCCTCGTTCACCCGCTACACCCTCGATCAGGCAGCGTCGGCTCTCGCCGGCGCTCCGACCAGCCAGGTCTCGGTCAACCTCAGTCCGGCTCAGGTCATGCTGCCCGACACCATGCGGGTTCTCAACGACCTCGTGCCGGCGGTGCGGGGGCGGCTGCGAATCGAGATCACGGAACAGCGCCTGCGCGACAGGAGGCCCATCGCCGCGTCGCTGCCGTCGCTCCGCTCTCGGTGCGCCGCCATCATGCTCGACGACGTGACACCTGACGACCTGCCGTCGTGGACGGATCTCGAGACCTTGTTCGGTAGTGGGCTCGATGGCGTGAAGATCGACCGCAGCGTGACGTGGCAGCTCTTCGACACGGACACTGCGGCGCGCGAGCTCGCGCGCGAGTTCGTGATGAGCGCACGTCGCCGCTTCGATATCGTCGTTGCCGAGGGGGTGGAAGACCCGTCCATCTGCCACGCGTTGGCAGACCTGGGGGTGACCCACGTTCAGGGATTCGGCGTCGGGCGGCCTCGCCGTGCGCTCGACGGCACCACCTTGGATCGTCGCGTTGGGTTCCATGCGCCGGCGCCGCCGCCAGCGCCCGCGCCCGTGGATGCGCAAACGCCCGACCCCGTCGAGGGCAACGCGTGCGACGGAGCGTGAACCATGCGCGCGCCAGGCCCAACCGTTGCTCGAGCGCATGCGAGCACGACCGAGGGCGCCCGTCGCTTCGGTCGCCCTCGGCAGGTCGTGCTTCTGGCTGACCCGAGCGATCGCTGGCGCGCTGTCAGCGACCGACGTACGCGATCACGTTCTTGCCCGCCGGCACGGCGTTCACGCGCACGACGGCGGTACCGTTGACGAAGTGCCAACGCCCAGGCGCGTGACTCGATCGTGCATTGGCTTCGGCAGCCGTCCGGCGTCAGGCCGGGTCGCGTTCCTCGGCCAGGATGGCGATGGCCATGGTGAACGCGAGCGCAAGCGGCGGCCGACGCTCCTCGCCAGCCCCCTCACGGACGACCGTCACCGGACCGTCGAACGGCCCGCGCGCCGTCACCCGCACGACCGCTCCGGGCACCAGACCCTCGTCGGCCAGGTACGTCAGCACCTCGCGCCCTTGGTCCACGATCCGGGTGATCACCAGGCGCGCGCCGAGCGTGGCGTCGGTCAGCGGCGCACCGCGCGACTC
>PWQI01000194.1 GCA_003556805.1 Trueperaceae bacterium
GCAGGGTGAAGATCATGTACGAGAGCACCAGGCTGGGCAGGGCGGGCATGCCGAGCACGCGGATGACCGCGTAGAGGCCGGCCAGCACGGCGATCTGCGGGAACATCGTCATCGCCAGGATGAGGTAGAGCGACGGCGTGCGGCCGCGGAAGCGGAGCTTGCCGAGCGCGAAGCCTGCGAACGACCCGATCACCAGGCTCACGGCCGTGACCGAACCCGCGACGATCACGCTGTTCATCAGGCCACGGAGGAAGCCCGGGTTCTGGAACACTGCACGGAAGTTCTGCAGCGTCGGGTTCTCTGGCCAGTACGTCGCGGGCGTCTGGATCAGCTCGGACTGCGTCTTGAGGGCCGAGATGAACGCCCAGTAGAACGGGAAGATCAGGTAGATGAAGATGACCACGATCAGGAACCAGAAGCCGATCCTGCCGAGCACCTTCAACGGCGTGGCGCGTTGCTTAATCGCCATCGCGTTCGACCCCCAATGCGCGGATGTAGAGGATGGCGAAGACGAAGATGATCACGAAGATCACCACGCTGGCCGCCGACGACAAGCCGACGTTGCGCGCGGCGATCAACTGGTAATAGGCGTAGCTCGCCATCGAGTAGCGCGCCTCGCCGTAGACGACCTGGAACAGGTCGAACACGCGCAGCGCGTCGAGGGTGCGGAAGATGAGCGCCACCGCGAGGGTCGGCGTCAGGAGCGGCAGGGTGATCGAGAAGTACTTCCTGAACGGTCCGGCGCCGTCGACCTCGGCCGCCTCGTAGAGCTCGCCCGGGATGGTCGCCAGGCCGGCCAGCAGGAGGAGCGCCATGAACGGCGTCGTCTTCCAGACGTCGATCATCACCATGGCGGGCACCTGCAGCGAAGCGGTCTGGAAGAACGCGATGCTGCTGTCGATCAGCCCGAGGTCGGTGAGGACGGTGTTGAAGAAGCCCGCGCGCGTGGATTGGAGCATCCACTCCCAGATGCGCGCCGACACGACCGTGATGATCGCCCACGGGACGAGCATCGCCGCGCGCATGACGCCGCGACCGATGAACTTCGTCGCGAGCGTGAGCGCGATGATCATGCCGAGGACGGTCTCGAGGAACACCGAGGTGATCGTGAACACGAGCGTGTCCCAGACGGCCCGTATGAACGGTGCCGAGGTGGCGCCTAGGACGTAGCGGGTGCCGAAGACGTCGAACGTGTTGACGGCATCGAACGTCATCGGCGTACCGAGCGTCCGCAGGAACAGGCGCGCGTTCTGGTACGCCGGCCGCCCCGCGGCATCGACCACCGGGTTGCCGTCGCCGTCGAGCTGGCGCGGCACCTCGCGGATCGTCATGCTCAGCAGGCGCTGGTAGTTCTGGAGGCCGACGAACTCACCGCGAAGCTCGGCGCCCGCCGCGAAGCGCTCGTTGGTGAAGCTCGACATCACGACACGGCCGAGCGGGTAGAGCGCGACGAGGGCGATGATGAGGAATGAAGGGAGGAGCAGCCACAGTGCGGTGCGCTCCTCCCCGCGGGCGAGCTGTGACGGCCCCCGCGCCTTCACCGGTGGTGCTGCCACACGGTCACCTCCTATGGTCGGAACGGAAGAGGGTCGGGTCGTGCGAGCGACCCGACCCTCCAGTCGGTAGGAGTGTCGTCAACCGCTCACGGTGGCGCGGCGACGAAAGGGGTCGTGGCTCAGGGCGTCGCGGTGTGGAAGCCGGTGAGCTCGATGAGGTCGAACTCGAGCAGCGCCAGCGCGGTCGCGGCGTCTTCCTGGCCGGTCAACACGCTATGGATGGCCGTGTAGAAGGCGCTGGAGACCTGCGCGTAATCGGGCGCGGTGGCGGTCGACGGACGCGCGACGGCGTTGATGAACACGTCGTAGAGCGAGCCGAAGAACGGCACGGCCTCGAGGACGTCCTCGTCTTCGTACAGCGCCATGATCGTCGGGTTGAGCGAGCCCTCGACGGCGCGGATCTTCTGCTCGTCGTAGGACGCGAGGAAGAGCGCGACGTCTGCGGCGAGTTCGGGGTTGTTGCTGTAGCGGCTCACGCCGAGCTGCCAACCACCGAGCGTCGCGGCGGGGGCGCCGCCATCGGCGTCGCCTGCCGGGAGCGGGCTGACGTCGAACACGCCTGCGACAGCGCTGCCTTCGGCCTGGCCGAGCGAGTAGGCGTAGGGCCAGTTGCGCATGAAGGCGGCGTTGCCGGCCTGCCACATGTTGCGGGCCGCTTCCTCGTCGAAGCCCGTGACGCCGGGCGGGCTGATGGTACCGACCCAGCTCCCTGCGAGGTCGATGATCTCGACGGCGTTGGTGTTGTTCACGGAGATCGTGCCGTCGGGCTCGATGATGCTACCGCCGTCGTTGGAGGCGATCCACTCGAGCGCGTCGCAGGTCAGGCCCTCGTAGGCGTTGCCCTGCCAGACGAAGCCCCAGAAGTCGCTGTTGCCTTCGGCGCGCTCGCCGTCCTGGATGACCTGGGCCATCTCGGTCAGCTCGGTCCAGGTGACCGGTGGGCCGTCGAAGCCGTACTTGTCGAGCAGGTCCGTTCGGAAGTACAGCAGGCCGGCGTCGGTGAACCACGGGATGGCGATCAGGCGGCCGTCGACCGTGTTGTTCTCGACGATGGCCGGGAAGTGCTGGTCGACGACGTCTGCCGCGCCGTACTCGAACAGGTCGACGAAGTGCACCTCGAGGTCGCCCGGCCAGATCACGTCGATCTGGTAGACGTCCACTTCGGAGGACTGCGCCTCGAAGAACTGCAGGTACAGGCCGAGGCGATCGTCGGCCATGTCGGGCGTGTCGAGGACGTTGATGGTGACGCCGGGGTTCTGCTCCATGTAGCGAGCAGCCGCGGCCTGGACGAGTTCGAGTTCCTGGCCGACGGC
>PWQI01000356.1 GCA_003556805.1 Trueperaceae bacterium
TCAGTATGCGCTCCGCAGTGCTGTTGAGTTGGCTCACCAACTTCCGCACAGATTTGGCATCCTTCGGCAGTGTTTCCTGGTCTTCAGAACGGTACAAAGCGATTCCCGCCACCGCCGGTTTCCCCAATGCTACGGCGATGGAACGGGCGTTGGACGCTACTGCAAAGCCTGCATTCCTGGCCTCTTTCACACGTCCCAATAGTGTCTTCATATCTGGACTCCGCAGCATTTCGGCGGATGAGCCCCGGTACAACTCCGTGATCTCCCGGTTCGTCAACTGTGACAAGAGCACCAGACCGATGCTGGAGCGGTCAGCCGGATACAGGCCTTCCGAAACGATGCCAAGGGCAGCATGCTCCCGTGCGTGGCCATGATAAAGATAACTCACGTTGGTTCGCCAGCGCAGGCCAAGGGCCACCTGGTACCCCGTTACAACACCCAGTTCCTCCAAGTGCGGCATCGCACACCGATAAAGAGGAGAGCCCCGCAGGCTTAGTCCGGCCAACACAAGCAATCCCGGTCCTGCGACGTACTTGCGGTCCGTTGTCTGTTCCGCCAGCCCCATGTAGGCCAGCGTGCTGATGATACGGTTAACGCGCGTATGGTCCTGTCCCAGGCGCCGCGCCAGTTCCCGGCTTCCCAACGGCCGTTCCATCGCCGCAATTTCGAGCAGACACTCAATTCCGTCTCGAAGTCCCTGATTAATCTGTGCGGGCGGTTTAACGCGCCGTGATATAACTGTGTTCGGGAGTCTTTCCATTTCATGAACCCGTTCGACGTTCGGCTTAAGCCGATTTGACATAAGCACCGTATGGCTCTATAATAGCACCGATAGCTGCGGGATTGCAAGCGTCCCCGCGCCCGATTTCGCGGGAAGGCGACGGTCTGCTGCTGTATGGGTACGGGTAGCCCTGCAGGATCTCCAGGAGAATGCAACTCTATGGCAAAGATTGATTACATCGTCATGGCAGTATACCTGGCGGGCATATTGTCTGTCGGCTTCATGCTCAGCAGAAAGGTCAAATCCTCCGGCGACTTGTTCGCCGCCGGGGGACGCTCCCCATGGTGGGCCTCTGGATTGAGCGCGTTCATGACCATGTTCTCGGCCGGCACTTTTGTGGTCTGGGGAGGCATTGCCTATGAACAAGGACTTGTGGCCGTCAGCATCAATCTGTGCTATGGCGTGGCGGCACTTGCCGCGGGGTATTTCCTCGCCGGACGCTGGAAGAACCTCGGTATTGATTCGCCGGCAGAGTATGTCTCCTTACGTTTCGGGAAACCTGCATTGCATCTTTATACCTGGACGATGCTGCTGTTTCGCATGGTCGGTGTGGCGGTTGCCCTGTATGCCCTGGCAACGATCATGGTGGCGCTCATGCCTCTTGGGGAAGGCGTACCTTTTCGGGACCCGGTCACCGGCAACCTGGCGTTACACTGGGCGGTATTCCTGTTTGGTCTGGTAGTGGTGGTTTACACCATGGTGGGCGGCCTGTGGGCGGTGCTAATGACCGACGTGCTGCAGTTCATCGTGTTGACCCTCTCTGTACTCTTTGTCTCATCCCTGCTCCTGCTCAGGGCCGGGGACGCAGGCGCTTCGTTGCAGCAAATTCCAGAGAACTTCCTTAAACCTACAAGCGGCGAGTATGGCATGCTGTTCCTCGCGGGGTGGGCTGCCATTCACTTCTTCATGATTGGTGCAGAATGGGCCTTTGTACAACGGTACCTCTGCGTGGAAAATGAACGCGCCGCGAAAAAGGCAACCTATCTTTTTGCAGCACTCTACCTGGTCAGTCCCGTTCTCTGGTTTCTTCCGCCCATGGTCTTCCGCGTCATTGAACCCGGCCTGGACAAGGAACAGGCCTACATCCTCGCCTGTCAGTCCGTGCTGCCTGCCGGCATGGTCGGACTCATGGTGGCGGCCATGTTCTCCGCCACGGCCAGCATGGTCAGTTCCCAACTGAACGTGTTTGCCGGCGTCCTCACCCAAGACATCTACAAGCGACTGTTGCGGCCCGCTTCGAAGGAGCGGGAACTGGTGCTTATCGGGCGTATAGCGACGGCGTTGCTTGGCGTAGCGCTCATTGGTATTGCCATCATGGTGCCGCGCATGGGGGGAGCGGAACGTGTTATTGTTGCGTTGACGAGCCTTATTGTCACACCCTTGCTTGCTCCGTCCGTATGGGGATTGCTCCGCAAGAACACCAGTCTGAGCCACTTATTTGTCACTGTTACCATCTGTTTCACGGCTGGACTCACCACCTATTGCGTTAAAAATGAACTAATCACTGTTCCTGCGGGGTTTCTTTCTGAGTGGGCAAACTGGGTGCGCACGTACCCTCATAGCACCGATGTACTTGTTGGTGTTGTGCTGCCGGTCGCGCTGCTCCTGGTTCTTGACCTGTCTACTTTCAGGCGCACCAACCCCGGCTGGACCCGGCTTGCTTCCCACGAACCGGATCCGATTGACAGTGCGGGTACCCATCCCGGGCGCATGCCTGCCTACATTGTTGCGGGCGGCACCGGTGCCTGCGGAGTGATGATGTTGGGAATTCTCCCATTTAACCGCGAAGGGCACGGTATGCTCATTCTCTTTTCCGCTGTAATGCTGGGCCTGGCCGCCACAATACTGTTCCTAGTACGTCGCACTCAGGAACAGGACAAAACCTAGCGTGAGTTTATTTCATGTAGGCTCCATCTGACCTGTTATAGCGTCGTACCTTATTGAAATCATCACTCTTGTCCAAATTAGGTTTTGGTTTTTGATAACTTGAATGTCCTCCGGCGATGTTGGAAAATACTTTTTTTCTTGAAACCACAATCCAACATCAACACGGAGGACGACATCATGGTAA
>PWQI01000242.1 GCA_003556805.1 Trueperaceae bacterium
CGTGCCGAGCGCGAGCGAGCCCCAGCGGATTCGACACCGCGTGGCGCGCGGCCGCCCACGCGTCGGCGAGCTCGGCCTCGTCCTCGGCCAGCTCCGCCGGATCGCCGTCCGCGTAGCGCGCTACCTCGTCCTCCTTGGCGTTCAAGAGGCGGTTGAGCACGCCGTGCAACGCGTCGCGGACCGCCAAGCCCTCCTTGAGCATGTCCTGCAGTTCGAGCACGCGCACGACCAAGTCGTCGTGCGCCATCGCCTCGAGCTCGGCCCGGGTCCTCTGCATGCGGCGCCCTCCTCGTGCCGCATGCTACCGCGCGTCCGGGTCGCGCCGTCGCGCACGGGCCCACCGGTCGGTATGGTGCCGCATGGCACACCCTGATCCCGTTCAGCTGAGCGCGGTGCAGCTCGGCGCGGCGTACCGCGCCGGTCGTCTCGATCCGGTCGACGTCGCGGAGGCGTACCTCGAGCGCGTCGCGGTCGGTTCGGTGTACCGCCTCGTCACCGCCGAGCGGGCACGGCGTCAGGCGCAGGCCTCGGCGCGGCGCTTCGCGGCCGGGATCGACGCCGGTCCGCTCGATGGCGTACCGATCGCGCTGAAGGACCTGCTCGACACCGCGGGCGACGTCACCGGTGCCGGCAGCCCACCCCTGATTGACGGCGCGCCGGCCACGGCGGACGCTCCCGTCGCAGCGCGGCTCGACGCGGCCGGCGCCGTGTTCCTCGGCAAGACCACCATGACGGAGCTGGCGTTCAGCGGCCTCGGCATCAACCCCCACGTCGGCACGCCGCCCAACGCGATCGACCCCTCGCGCGTCCCAGGTGGTTCGTCGTCGGGCTCGGCCGTGGCGGTCGCGACTGGCCTGGCCGCGGTGGCGGTCGGCAGCGATACCGGCGGCTCGGTGCGCATTCCCGCGAGCTTCAACGGCCTGGTGGGGCTCAAGACGACGGATGGCGCCATCCCCACCGACGGCACGGTGGTGCTCTCCAGCACGCTCGACACGCTCGGCCCGATCGCCCGCGACGTCGCCGATGCGTGGATCTTGACGCAGGCGCTGGCTGGCCAACGGCCGGCGCCGCTGCCGGCGGTGCCGGAGCGCTGGCGCTTGTGGGCCCCGACCACCGTGTTGTGGGAGGACCTCGACCCCGGCGTACGCGACGCGTGCGAGCACGCGCTGGAGCTGCTCGAGGCGGCCGGTCACACGGTCGAGCGGCGCCCCGCACCGGAGCTCGCGGAACTCGATGGACTCTACGCGCGCTACGGCAGCTTCGCCGCTCACGAGGCGTTCGCGCTGCACGGCGACATGCTGCGGCGAGACGCTGCGCGCATCGACCCGCGGGTGTCGACCCGGGTGCTGGCGGTGCAGGGCCGTCCGTCGAGCGACTACGTGCTGCTGCGAGCCGCCCATCAGCGCCTGCGGGCCGCCTTCTGGAGCGCGGCCGCGCCCTTCGACGCCGCGGTGATGCCGACCGTTCGGGTGGGCCCGCCGGCGCTGGCTCCGTTGCTCGAGGACGACGACGCCTACATGCACGCCAACCTGGCCGTGCTGCGCTCGACGACGCTCGGCAACCTGCTCGGTGGGCCGGTGGCGACGGTGCCGGTGGGGTGTGATCGCGACGGCCTACCCGTCGGCCTCAGCATCGCCACGCAGCCCGGTGAGGACGCGCTCGCGCTGGCCTACGCCCGGGCGCTCGAAGCGCTCGTGGCCTGCGCCTGACGCCCTGGGGGGCTCAGGTGTCGCGGACCAGCAGGAAGAGCGTGTCGGCGATCAGGGCGGGCTTCTCGGCGCCCTCGATCTCGATCACCGAGCGGGTTGCGAGGATCCAGCGCCCGCGGCGCCGGTCCTGCATGTCGGTGACGGTCACGGCCGTGCGAACGCGGGAGCCGCTGGGTACGGGCGCCAGGAAGCGGACCTTGTCGAGCCCGTAGTTGATCACCGTGACGCCGGGCTCGTCGGGGAAGGTCCCGAGCTCGAAGTGCGCCGCCGCGATCAGCGACAGCGTCAGATAGCCGTGGGCGATGGTGCCACCGAAGGGGCTCTCCGCCGCCCGTGCCGGGTCGACGTGGATCCACTGGTGATCGCCGGTGACGTCGGCGAACGCGGCGATGCGCTCCTGGCCGATGACCTGCCACTCGGTCGGCCCGAACGTCGTGCCGACGGCGGAAGCGAGCGAGTCGAGGGTCACGAAGGACCAGGCCGTGCGTCGGCCTCGCCCGGGGCGCGCGGCACCCATTCGGGACGGCTGAGGATGGTGATGGCGGCGACCATGCTGGCAGCGTACTTCACGAGCACGTCGGTGACGATCACCTGGGTCATCCACTGCAGCGTCGCGAAGGGCGCGCCGGCGAAGGCCAGCGTCGTGAACAGGATCGTGTCGAGCGGCGCGGCGACCGCGTTGGAGCCTGCGACGCGCGCCAGCCAACGGAAGCGCAGCAGGCGATGGTAGACCTCGGTGTTGGCGGTCTCGGCGACGACGATGGCGAGGAAGCTGACCGCGACGTAGCGCAGCGGTGTGCCGAGCGCGAGCGCGGCGACGACGTTGGCGAGGCCGGCGATGGCGATCAGCCGGTAAACGAGCGGTCGGCCGAAGCGGTGCAAGCGGTCGCGCTGCGTGAACGTGATGCCGAAGAACAGCGTGCCGACGTTGACGAGGAAGAAGTCGCCGAGCGGCACGAAGCTGTCGAGCGTGAAGTTCGCGAGCACCGTGCAGACCACGAAGACCGAGGCGCCGGCGACCAGGTTGGTGCGCTCACCGCGCAGTGCCAGCAGGCCGCTCGAGAGCACGAGCGCGAGGGCGCTCGAGACCAGGCCGGCCAGGGCGGCGCCGGACGCGCCGGCGGGCACCAACCCTGGGGCCGGGGCAGCGCTGCCGTCTCCGAGGATGGCCCCGAGCACGAGCGCGGTCGCGAGGGCGCCGAGCGCGCCGAGCCCGATGGCTGCGGCTCGCGGTGTCGCCGTCAACTGCCGGCGCATGAACGCGGTGGGCGTCGCGAGCAGCACGCCGAGCAGCACCACCACGGCGGCGGGCAGCGCTTCCGGTGGGCGTTGCCCCAGGTGTGCGAAGGCGTACAGGAGCGCTGCCCCGGCGGGGCCGAGGACGAGCGTCACGACGAGCAGCACGAACGGTATGAGGCGAGGGGTGGTGCGCACGTGACCTCCGGGGGACGCGGCTACGCTGCGAGGCGCTGCCGGCGCCGCCCGCGGTATGTCACCTCCCGCGAACGGACCTTCGGGCGGGAGTCTAGCACGCGGCCGCGCGGCCGCGTGGACATGTGGATGCGGCGCGGCGCACGTGTGAACGGCCCGGAGGGACGTGGTCCCTCCGGGCCGTTCGCGTGGTCGGGGCGAGAGGATTCGAACCTCCGACCCCATCGTCCCGAACGATGTGCGCTACCAGGCTGCGCTACGCCCCGACGCAAGGATGGAGTATAGCCCGCCTCCGCGACTCGTATCAACAGCGGCGCGACCGCGTGCGTGGCGACGCGCAGCGTACGTCAGTCGAGATCGCCCCAGGTGCGCATCAACGCGGCATGGACGGTGTCGGACGCGAAGCCGCGGCGCGCGAGGAAGGCCATGGCGCGCGCACGGGCGCGCAACGCCTGGTCGCGGTCGTCCGAGGTCGCGGCCTCGAAGCGCCAGGCCTGGCGCTCGAGCAACGCCGTCGCGGCGCCGACCTGGTCGGCCTCGCCTTCGGCTTCGAGCGCAGCGTGCACGACGTCGTCGGACACGCCGCGTTGGCGCAACATCGAGCGCAGCGCCAGCGGCCCCTTGGCTGCCTTGCGCGAGCGCACGAACGACGTGGCGAAACGCTCGTCGTCCAGGAGTTGGAGCTCGATCAGGCGCGCCACCACCCGCTCGGCGTCGGCGGCGGGGAGCTTGCGACGCAGCAGCCGACGCTCGATCTCGGCCGCGCTGTACGCCTGGCGGCCGAGCAGCCACAACGCGTAGTCCCACGCGCGCGCCGCGTCGAGCGGCTCGGGCGGCTTCCGGCTGCGAGCGCCGCTCACCGCAACAGCTCCGCCGGGCGCATCCGCGCCGCCCGCCGCGCCGGCAGCAGCGAGGCCACCACGCTGGTCGCAAGCGACACGCCGCACACCCAGGCGACGTCCCATGCCTCGACGACGACAGGGAGCTGGGTGATGAAGTACAGGTCGCCCGGCAGCGGGTACGGTTGCACGCGGAAGTACGTCGCCACGGCGAGCCCGAGCAGCGCGCCGAGGGCGGTGCCTGCCGCCCCGAGCGAGAAGCCCTCCAGCGTGAACACGGCCAGCACCTGCCGCGAGCTCGCGCCGAGCGCGCGCAGGATGGCGATGTCGCGCGTCTTCTCGGCGACGGTGAGCACCATGACGTTGGCGATCCCCATCGCTGCCACCAGGACGATCAGGAAGGTGACGACGGAGATGACGGCCTTCTGCAGGTTCAACTGGTCGATGAGCCCCCCGAAGAGCCGCTCCCACGACACCGGCAGCAGCCCGAAGGCGGCGCCGAGCCGCTCGGCGACCTCGGACGCCCGTTGTGGGTCGTGCAGCCGCACGTGGTAGCCGCCGATCTGCCCCTGGGCGTCGAGGTAGCCCTGCACCACGGCCAGCGAGGCGTACGCCGTCACCGAGTCGATGAGCTCGTTGCCGACACGGAACGTGTCGCTGACCTGCAGCTCGAGCGTGCGGCCGCCGAGCTCGCGCAGCACGACCGTGTCGCCCGGCAGCACGCCGAGCTGCGAAGCCAGCGAGGCGCCCAGCACGACGCCCCCCTCGCGCTCGAGCGCCTCGCGCGCCAGCGCGATCTCCGGGAGATCGAGCACCTGTGCATGGTGGTCGGGGTCGATGCCGATCAGTTGAGCGAAGCCCTGCCTGGCGGAGATGCCCAAGGCTGCGCTGGCGCGCCTCGCGATCAGCGCCTGGCCCGTCAGGAACGGACTGACGGCGGACACTTCGGGCCGGCCGGTGAGCGCCATGCGGACGGAATCGTCGTCCGGCAAGCGCTCTCCGACGACGTACGGCTGCAGCGTCACGTGGGGCGTGGCCTGCAGCGTCGAGCGGACCAGTTCGTCGATGAAGCCGTTCGTGAGCGAGAGCGCGGTGATCAAGACCATGACGCCCACCGCGACGCCGAGGACCGTGATCACACTCTGTAGGCCACGGCGCCGGACATGACGCCAGGCGAGGAACACGACGAACGGTCGCACGGGTCAGTGTAGCGTGCTGCCGCGACGCGTCTGGCGCAGCGCCGCGTTCGGCACTTCGTTCAGCGCATCGCGAGCCAGCGCGGCTCGACGTCGAACTCACTGCCGGCGACCAGCGTGTCGAACAGCGGTCCGTCGCGCCCGTAGCGCACGACCTCGATGCCCACGCGACGCACGCCCCAGTTGACGGCGCTGGCGTAGTCGGCGAACCACACGTCGAGCTGGTTGGTCTTGCGCGGATGCATCGTGTCCTCGACGACGAACACCTCGGTGCCGTCGAGCAGCGACTGGTATGCACCAGCGCCGCGGCCGTTGTGGTAGTTGCCGAGGTCGGTCAACCGGACCAACGAACCGTACGGCAGGTCGAAGCCGAGCAGGTCGCGGCTGACGGCGACGACGCCCCAGCGCGTTCGGGCACCTGTGGCGGTGATGAACGGCTGTGAGTTGGTTTGGCTCTCCAGGGAGTTGTACGCCGTGGCTCTCACCACGAGCGTAGGCGTAGCGATCGGACCGGCGAGCACCGGCGCCTCGGGCGCGAGCGTGTTGGCCTCGGCCAGCACCTCGACGCGCGGTTGCACGTGCAGTGGCACCAGCCGCAAGCTGACCTGCGGCTCGACCAGTACGTCCACGGGGTTCGCGATATCCCTGGGAGCGCTGAAGGCGGTGATCAGGGCGACGATGACGAGCCCGAGGGCCATCACCTTGCCGCTGAGATGGAGCGCCATTCGCGCACCTCCTAGCCCAACGAGCGTAGCAGGCCTTGATGAGGACCGGACGTGCCGATGCGACGAAACCGGAGAACGAACGGCGAAAACCCGTCAGGGACGCATCGTCCTCGTGACAGGCGGCGTTCATGCCGTGCTATCGTCGGCCCGTGCCAAGCGACGCCCCCGCAGCCTTCGGATTCGACCTCCTGCGGCGCGACGGCGTCGCCCGCCGTGGACGCCTGCGCACACCGCACGGCGTGGTCGAGACCCCCGCCTTCGTCGCCGTCGGAACGCAGGCGACGGTCAAGGGCGTCGACCCAGCGGTGGTCGCTGCGACCGGGACCCAGGTCCTGTTCGCCAACACCTATCACCTGTACCTGCGACCAGGCGCGGAGCTCGTCGCGGCGCATGGTGGGTTGCACCGCTTCATGGCCTGGGATCGCCCGATCCTCACCGACTCGGGCGGGTTCCAGGTGTTCTCGCTCGGCGCGTCGATCGAGCACCGCGTCGGCAAGGTCGCGAACATCTTCCCGGACGAACCCGGCGGTTCGGCCACCGGCGCGGGCGCCCCGCGGCTGGCCACCGCCGTCGGGTCGATGGTCGAGGTCGGCGAGGACGAGGTGCACTTCGTCAGCCACGTCGACGGCAGCCGCCACGTGTTCACGCCAGAGAAGAGCATCGCGGTGCAGCGCGCGCTCGGCGCCGACGTCGTCCTCGCCTTCGACGAGTGCACCAGCCCGCTGCACGACGAGGCCTACACCCGCGCCAGCATGCTCCGTACGCATCGCTGGGCGACGCGCTGCCTGCACGCGTTCTGGGCCGAGCCGCCCGCCCACGGCTACCCACAGGCGCTCTTCGGCGTCGTCCAGGGCGGGGCGTTCGAGGCGCTTCGTCGTGAGAGCGCCGCCGTCATAGGCGGCATGCCGTTCGACGGCATGGCGATCGGCGGCAACCTGGGCCGCAGCCACGCCGACATGCACCGCGTGCTGGCGTGGACCATGCCGGCGCTGCCCGAGCGGTTGCCACGTCACCTGCTCGGCATCGGCGACGTGCCCGGCATCCTCGCCGCGGTCGTCCGCGGCGTCGACACGTTCGACTGCGTCACGCCCACGCGCAACGCCCGCACCGGCACCGTGCTCGCCAGAGCGGACGATGACGGCGTACCCCGCCGCGGCTTCCGGCTCAACCTCAAGAACGCCGCCTTCACGCGCGACGAACGACCGCTGGAAGCGCTCTGCGACTGCGACACCTGCCGCCGCTTCTCCCGCGCCTACCTGCGCCACCTGCTCAAGGCCGGCGAGTCGCTCGGACCACAGCTCCTCACGGTCCACAACCTCCGCTTCATGGAGCGGCTCATGGCCGACGTGCGCGCCGCGATCGAGGCGGGACGTCTCGAGGCGTGCGTGCTCGACTGGCTGGGCCACGAACCGGCGCTCGCAGCCGCCGTGCTTGGCGCTGCTGCCGTGTGACGAAGACGTGAAGCCCCGTCAGGGCGTGCGTTCGATCAGGTCGACGACGCTGCCGTCTTGCGTCACGAACCGCACCACGCCGACGCCCGGAACGAAGAACAGGTCGAGCAGCGTGGAGGCGCCGGTGCTCGTCAGGGTGCGCTGGCGCACCTGCAACGCGTTGAAGCGCCCCACCGGCGTCTGGATGCCGCGCAACCCGATCACCTCGGCGTCGAGCGTGATGGTGAAGGCGCCCAGGTCGGTGGTCGAACGCCAGGTGGCGCCGACCTCCAGCGGTGGCGGCGGGTAGATGACGAGCGGGGGGGCGTACGTGAGGCGCTGACCCGCCGCGGCGGTGCCGACCGTCACGACGCCGTCGGGCCCGTAGCGCAGGGAGTCCTCGGAGACCGGGACGCCCTCCAGGTAGTGCGTCAGCACCATGACGCTCATGCCGTCCACGTCGCGCGGCCCGCTCATGCGTTGCGTGACGCCCGAGTCGTACGTCCAGGTCATGCCCTCGTCGTGGGGGTAGTAGTCGTTCTGCGCCCACACCACGGACAGCGTCAGCGCTGCCGCCAGCGCGAGCGCGACGGCACGCGCGCGGAGCAGCCGACGCCCGTTCACGTGCCCTTCCCGTTGCCCGATAGTTCGCCGGCGCGTTCGCTGGCCGCCTCGATCGCGTCGATCAACGCGAAGCGCAGACGGTGACGCTCGAGCGTGCGGACGCCAGCGATCGCCGTGCCGCCGGGCGAGGCGACCTCGTCCTTGATGGCGGCCGGATCGGTGGTCTCGAGCAGCCGCGCGGTGGCCAGGAGCACCTGCCGCGCGAGGTCGCGGGCGACGTCGCGATGGAAGCCGACGCGCACGCCGCCGTCGGCCAGCGACTCCGCCACCAGGGCCGCGAAGGCCGGCCCCGAGCCCGACAGGCCCGTGAAGGCGTCGAAGAGGTTCTCGGGCACGTCGTACACGGTGCCGCAGCCGCGGAAGAGCGCCCTGGCGAAGCGTAAGTCGTCCTCGGTCGTCTCGGGCGTCCAGGCCAGGGCGGTGGCGCTCGCCCCGACGCGTGCGCCGAGGTTGGGCATGGCGCGCACCACCCGGGCGCTGCCGAGCCGCTTGGCGAGCGTCGCCAGCGTGACGCCCGCCATGAGCGACACGTAGCCCGCGTGGCGCCGGGCGATGAGCGGTGCAACGCGTTCGAAGGACTGCGGTTTCACCGCGATCAGCACCCGCTCCGCTCGGTGCACGCCGGCATCGTCCAGCGGCCGCACCCCGAAGCGCGTCGCCAACGCCGCGCGGCGCTCCGGGTCCGGGTGGAAGACGCCGAGGTCGGCGGCGCGCAGCCCGCCGGCGCGAAGCGCGCCGAGGATGACCGCGCCGCCCATCCGGCCCGCTCCGACCACGGCCAGGGCCACGCCAGCCGCAGCGGCCTCGGCTCCGCTCACCGCGTCGGCCCCGCGCGACGCCGCGATGTCGGCGCCACCGTGCTCGTGTGGGTCGTTCGTCTTGCTCACCGGGGCATCCTACCAGCGCCGTGAGGGGCGGCGTACGTCAGGAGCCCCCGGGCCCAGCAGCGCTCACCTCGACGAGTTCGACGAGGGTGCCGCCGGTCCAGCGTGGGTGGACGAAGGCGACGAGCGTCCCAGCTCGACCCACCCGCGGCGCGCGGTCGATCAGCTCCGCGCCGAGGCGGTCGAGCCGGTGCAGTTCCGAGCGCAGGTCGGCGACGCGCAGGGCCACGTGGTGCAGGCCCGGCCCGCGGCGTGCCAGGAAGCGCGCCACCGCGCCGTCGGGACCGAGCGGCGCCAGGACCTCGAGCAGCGCGTCCCCCAAGACGAACGCGCGCACGCGGACGCCCTGATCGGCGACGACCTCGTCTGCCCCATGCCGCGCGAGGCCGAGCGCGAGCCACGGCGCCGAGCCGGCGTCGAGGTCGGCCACGGCGATCGCCACGTGGTCGAGCCGGAGCTCGGCGAGCGCCGCCGGGAGCGTCGCGTGGGAGTCGTCAACGTGCGCCCCGTCGCCGGCACCGGTCACGCGACCGCCCCTGCCGCCGCGCCGTCGGCGCTGCGCTCGCCGGCGAGGTCGCACGCCATACGCCGGGCGACCTCGGACGGCTCGAGCGGCTGCGACAGCAGCACCGTCAGCTTCGTCAGCGCGGCCTCGGCCGTCATGTCGCCGCCGGAGACGACGCCAGCAGCGAGCAGGCCGCGGCCTGCCGCGTACGCGTCCATGCGCACCGCCCCCCGCAGGCACTGGGTGACGTTGACGACCACCACGCCTCGCGCCGTGGCCTCCTCGATCGCGGCGAGGAGGTCGTCGTCACGCGTCGGAGCGTTGCCGGCACCGTACGTCTCGAGGACCAAACCCCGGACCGGATCGCGCAGCACCTGACGCAACGTTGCGCCGGTGATCCCCGGGAACAGCCGCAGCGCCACCACCGGGACGCTGAGCAGTCGCAGGGCGCGCAACGGCGCCGGCGCCGCCGGGCGCAACAGCGCGTCGCGCCAACGCACGTCGACGCCGACCTCGGCGAGCGCCGGCAGGTTGGGGCTGTCGAACGCGTCGAAACCGACCGACGACACCTTCGTGCAGCGGTTCCCACGCAGCAGCCTGCCGCTCATGTACACCGCCACCTCGCGCAGTCGCGCGTCGCTCGCGAGCAGCAGGGCCGTGACGAGGTTCTCGCGCGCGTCGCTGCGGACCTCGACGAGCGGGATCTGCGCGCCCGTGAGCACCACCGGCCGATCGAGCCCGGCGAGCAGGAACGACAGCGCCGAGGCCGTGTACGCCATCGTGTCCGTGCCGTGCACCACGACCGCCCCAGCCACGTGCGGCAGGTGCTCGGCCAGCGCGTCGGCGATGCGCTGCCAATCGTCCGGGCGCATGTCCGAGGAGTCCAGCAACGGATCGAACTCGACCAGGTCGAGCTGCGGCAGCGGGGCGCGCGCCAACTCCGGCAGTGTCGCCAGCGCCTCCGCCAGGGCGCCTGCCGCCGGGGCGTACGAGCCGTCGCCGCGGCGACGCATGCCGAGCGTGCCGCCGGTGTGCAGAAGCAAGACGCGTGGTCGCTCGCCCATCGTGCCGCGAGGCTACCAGGCCCGACGCCTGCAGCGGCCGCAGCCGTGCCCGCAGGGGGCGTTCGACGCCCACCCGGCAGGGCCTCCGCGCCGCCCAACACCGCTCCCAGCGAGCCCGCGCACGCGTGCTAGCCTTGAGCGCCGATGACGCCGCCGCGCCCCCGAACCCCCGGACCCGACGCCGCCGGCGTGGCCGTCCCCGCCCGCGTCGACGCCTGGCTGCTGGCCGCGCTCGCGCTCGCGACCCTCGGGATGCTCTTCGTGGTGATGCCGCTCCTCACCTCGGACACCGTGCCGCTCGCCGTGCGCCTGCTGGTCGGTGGCCTCGGGATCGGCACCGTCGCCGCCGGCCTCGCCGTCACGGTGCCGGTGCGCTACGTCTTCGAAGGGGGCGGCGTCTACGTTCGCGCGGGCCTCATCACGATGCGGTTGGCCTACCCCGACATCGCGGTCGCCTCGAAGGTCGTCAGCCCGCTCTCCGGCGCCGCCTGGTCCTGGGTGAAGGTGCGGCTGGTGCTGCGCCAGGGGGGCATGGTCGAGATCGCGCCGCGCGACCGGGAGGCGTTCCTCGCGGAGCTCGCGCGGCGGGCACCGCACCTGCGGCCGCATGCGCGGGGGCTGCGCGATCCCGGGTACGAGCGGCGCTGACGACGACTCGTGAGGAGGCACGCGGCAGTGCGCATTGGGTCTCGGGCGCCGGAACTCGCTCGGCGACCGTCCGGCCGGTCCGTGCTACCTTCGGCGGATGGTCAACCAGGGAGACTCGCCCTTCACCCGCCCGAGCGACGCAGCGCGTGAGGCGGGCAGCCGCGATGCCTGAGGCGCTCGCTGCGTTCGATCCGTTCAGCCCCGAGTTCGCCGCCGACCGCTACCCGATCTACCGCCGCTACCTCGAC
>PWQI01000074.1 GCA_003556805.1 Trueperaceae bacterium
GCCAACCCCGACGTCGCGGCCGCCTTCATCAGCGCCTGCCCGGAGACCGTCAGCTGCCAGGTCTTCATCGACGAGACCGGCAACGGCCAGCTGGCCCCCAACTTCCCCGACTGGCGCGAGATCTAGAACACCATCGTCGTTCCGCACCTCGACCTGATCTACACGGGTGAGATGTCGGCGGCCGACGCGCTCGCCAGCATGGGTGACGAGATCCGCACGTTCTTCGCGTCGCGTTGAGCATGCGCATCTTCGACGCCCACGTCCACAACTTCTGGTGGGAAGGCCGCACCTCTGGTGAGGCCTTCCTCGACGCCCTGCAGAGCACCGCCGAGGAGGTGGGGATCGTCAAGATCGCCCTCCTCGGCACCCCCGGCACGGTGGGGCACGAAGCGCTCTCCGCAGCGCTCGAACGCGCCCCGGACTTGTTCGTAGGCATGGGCTGGCTGCGTCTCGACGAGGACCCCCCGAGCCTCATCGACGAGTTCGCCGAGCGCGGCTTCCATGGCATCAAGATCCTCGGACCGCGCAGGAACTACGACGACGAGGCCTACTACCGCCACTTCGAGAAGGCTCAGGCACGCGGCATGCGCCTGCTCTTCCACACCGGCATCCTCGGCGGCCCGAACGACTACCTGATGGGCGCCGCCGAGGACGCCTGGAAGGCGCCGCCGACGGGCGACGACGAGAAGCGGCTGGTGACGCGTCTCGGCCGCGAAGCGCGCGGGCGCGGGTACGGCTTCAGCTCGGCGCGTATGCAGCCGATCTACCTCGACACCATCGCCTTCCACTTCCCCGAGCTGTTCATCATCGGCGCCCACCTCGGCTGGCCCGACTACCGCACCGCCTGCGCCATCGCGCGCTGGCGGCCGCGGCTGTTCTTCGACGTCTCCGGAGGCGACGTGGTGCGCAACCACATCATCCAAGGTGGCTACGTCATGAACGAGATCCGGCCCGAGAAGCTCGTCTACGGCTCGGACTCCGATCACCGCAGGATGAAGGCCGACGTCGAGGCGTGGCGCAGCGCGTTCACGGAGATGGGGCTCAGCACCGAGCAGCAAGAGCTCATCTTCTATCGCAACGCCGCACGCATCTTCGGCTTCGAGGATTGAGAGGTGAGGCCGTGGCCGTCGACGTGAACCGAAGCAGCACGCGCTCAGCCGGCCGCGACCGGCACAAAGCGTCGCGTCGACGGACGACGTTGACGGCCTACGGCTTCCTCCTCCCGAACCTCCTCGGCTTCCTCGCCTTCACCTTCCTGCCGGTCCTGGCCGCCCTGCTCATCAGCTTCACCAACTGGGACCTGCTCCGGCCGGCCCAGTGGGTCGGGCTGGCGAACTACGAGCGCCTGATCGGCGACACCACCTTCCACCGCGTCCTGCGCAACACCTTCGTGTACGTACTCGGGACCGTTCCGGTGCAGATGGCGCTGGCGCTGCTCGTCGCCATGGCGCTCAACCAACGCATCCCCGGTCGTCTCTTCTTCCGCGCCGCGTATTTCATGCCCGTGGTCGCCTCGACCGTCGCAGTCGCGCTCGTGTGGCGCTGGATATTCCACGCCGACTTCGGCCTCCTCAACAGCGCGCTGTTCATGATCGGCGTCGACGACCCGCCCAGCTGGCTCCAGAGCACGCGCTGGGCGCTGCCGGCCATCATCATCATGAGCATCTGGCAGCAGGTCGGCTTCTCGATGGTGCTGTTCCTGGCGGGGCTCCAGGCCGTCCCTGCCCACCTCTACGAGGCCGCCAAGATCGACGGCGCCAACGGCTGGCACCGCTTCGTCCACATCACCATCCCGATGCTGTCGTCGACGACCTTCTTCGTGCTCGTGATCAGCATCATCAACTCGTTCCAGGTGTTCGACCAGGCGTTCATCATGACCGAGGGCGGTCCCGCCAACGCGACCAACACGCTGGTGTTCAACATCTACCGCTACGCCTTCCAGTTCTTCCAGATGGGCTACGCCACCGCCATGGCGTGGGTGCTGTTCGCCATCATCTTCGTCGTCACCGTCGTCCAGTTCCGCTATCAGCGCCAGTGGGTGCACTATGACTGAGTCCACGCCGCGACGGCGGCGCGCCCCCCGCCAGATCTTCGGTTACACGCTCGGAACGTGGGTGTTGGTGATCTTCCTGATCCCGACCGCGATCCTGATGCTGATGCCGTTCGTGTGGATGGTCTCGACCTCGCTCAAGAGCGCCGGCGCCGTCTTCGAGTACCCGCCGACGTTCATCCCCAACCCCATCCGTTGGGACAACTACACGCGCCTGTTCGAGGTGTTGCCGTTCGCCCGCTTCTTCCTCAACAGCCTGATCGTCGCTGGTTCCGTCACGATCCTGGGCGTGGCGACGAGCGCGATGGCCGCCTACGCCTTCGCGCGCCTGCGCTTCCCCGGTCGCGACGCCCTCTTCCTCGGCTACCTCGGGACGCTGATGATCCCGGCCCAGGTGGTCATCATCCCGAACTTCATCCTGCTGCGCACGCTCGGCTGGATCGACACGTACCAGGCGCTCATCCTGCCCGCCGCCTTCAGCGCCTTCGGCACGTTCCTGTTGCGCCAGTACTTCCTCACCATCCCCGGCGAGCTCGAGGACGCCGCGGTGGTCGACGGCGCCAGCCACTGGCAGATCTTCACGCGCGTGATCCTGCCGCTCTCGGGGCCGGCGCTGTCGGCGCTGGCGATCTTCACGTTCTTGTTCAACTGGAACTCGTTCCTCTACCCGCTCGTCGTCACGAACTCGACCGCCATGAGCACGCTCACGGTCGGGCTCAACACCCTGCAGGGGCAGTACAACACGGCCTGGACGCTGCTCATGGCCGGTAGCGTGCTGGCCCTGCTGCC
>PWQI01000198.1 GCA_003556805.1 Trueperaceae bacterium
CTGCTCATCGGCCGCGAAGGCGCGGTCGGAGACGCGCGCGAAGCTCCGCGACGCATCCCACGAGCCACCGCGGAAGCCGGCACCCGCCCCGTCGACGTCCGGCCAGCCGTCCACCGCGGCGTCGCCGTTCGCGTCGAGCGTGCCATCGCCGTGCAGGCCCGCGAACGCCCGACCGCTCGGGTGACCGACGGTCACCACCCGCTCCCACAGCGTGCCGGACAGCTCCAGGACGCCGTAGTAGCTGGTGCCCGCCTGCGTGCGGAGGTCACCTGGAGAGGCGAACATGCCCGCTCGCGCTGGTCCGGGCAACAGCCCGTCGAGCGTGGCGATCGCGCCGGCCGGCACGGGCGCCTCATCGATGGTGCCTTCGTCGGCGAGGCCGGTAGCGGGCAGCACCCCCGGCGTGGCCCAGGCGTACTCGTTCGCGACCGGCTCAGCGCTGCCGCGCGCGGCCTTCTCGAACTCCAACTCGGTCATCGGCCGCAGGCCCGCCCAAGCGGCGTGCGCCGCGCCGTCCGCCCACGACAGGTATGGCATCGCCACGAGCGGCAGCGAGCTCTCGTACTCGCCTACGGTGTCGCCCGTGAGCGCGTAGCGCGCGCTGAAGGCCTCGTCGTCCGCTGCCTTGCGGGCGTCCGCTTGCGCTTGCGTCAACGTGTTGAGGAACGCCGCGTACTGCCCCTGCGTGAGCGGGTGCTTCATGACGTAGAACGCCTCGTACCCTGTCGGGAAGGCATCGAGCGTGCTGCCCATCGGGGTACCCGAGAGGCCGCCGCCGTCCCATTGCAGCGCCCCGGTTGCGGGACCGAGGCTGAGCGAGCGCTGCTCGGTCACGAGGAACGGCTCGTTGGCGGTCCCGCCGGCGGAGAAGGCGTTGTTCTCGCTACCGCCCGAGCCCAGCCGGAAGCTCGCCCGCGGGACGTACACCATCTCCATGGCGAACAGTCGCACCTCGACCTCGGCGCCGCTCCCGGCGCCGTCGGCGTCGGCCTGCCAGACCAGCGTGACGCCGTCGGCCTCGAAGCGGCCGGCACCGGCCTCGGCGCGATGGATGAAGGCACCGCTACCATCAGCGGACACCGTCACGACCGCGTCGGCGGGTGCGACGTGCCCGTCTGCCGCCAGGCGCGCGTGGCGCCAGGCGTCACCGTCGACGCGGAACTTGGCGAACACCCACGTCGCGTCCCAGTTGTCGTCGGCCGCGACGTACGACATGCCCCCCTCGCGCCACGAGTCCTCCCAGGCGACGTCGAACGTCACCCCGCGGGTGCCGCTGGCGCTGTCGGTGCGGCTCACGCGGACGCCGCCCAACGTCACGTACGTCCCGTCCGTCGCGACGCTGACGGTGACGTCGCCGACCACCGTGATCGTGACGCTGTCGGACACCGTGTCATCGAACACGCTCGCGGCCGACACCACCGCCACACCCTCAGCCACCGCGCTCACCACGCCATCCTCATCCACCGTGGCGACCGACGCATCATCCACCGACCACGTCACGCTCTCATCCGCACCACCCGTCGCCACCACCGACACGCTCAACGCCAGCGACTCACCCACGTTCAGCGCCGTGTCGTCCTGATCGATCGACACCGACACCACCGCCACCGCCTCCGACACCGTCACCGTCACGCTGTCAGACACCGTGTCATCGAACACGCTCGTCGCAGTGACCACCGCCACACCCTCAGCCACCGCGCTCACCACGCCATCCTCATCCACCGTCGCGACCGACGCATCATCCACCGACCACGTCACGCTCTCATCCGCACCCCCAACGACCTCCACCGACACGCTCAACCCCACCGACTCACCCACGTCTAGCGCCACATCCCCCCCATCGATCGACACCCCCACCACCCCAGGCACAACCCCCGGCGGCTGACCACACGCCACGACCACCAGCAGGAGCACCCCAGCCAACACGAAAAGGCTGAACGTCCGTCGTTGCATACCCGACCACCTCACTCGCTGCCGGCACGGGCAGCGTTCATGATGGGCACGATACCGGCGCTCCGGTACGGAACGCACCGACGCCGGTCCGCGCGTACGCTGAATGTAGCGCATCGAACGACCGCTGCGCCGTGACCTCGGTCGCTTCACCCTGCCGGGTTCGTGCTCAGGAGCGGTTCGCCTCGAGGAACGCACCCGGAACATCGGGCAAGTGGAGGAAGCGGTCCGCGAGGTCGATGAGCGCTTGGGCGGCAGCCTCGCGGAAGGCCAGCACCTCGACCCGCAGGCCGCGCTGTTGCGCCAGCTCCAAGAGCGGCACGAAGTCGCCGTCGCCCGACGCCAACGCGAGCACGTCGATGCCGTCCCAGGCGCGCACGATGTCGGCGGCGATGCCCATGTCCCAATCCCCCTCCAGCACCAGCCGGCCCTCACCGTCGCCGCGGTGCACCCGCACCACCCGGCGGCGCACGCGATACCCCAGCGCCGAGAGGCGCGTCACGAAGCCGTAGGCGTTGGTGGCGCCCTCGCGCTCCACCACGTAGGCGGTGGCGGCCTTGAGCCGCCGGCCCCGCTCGGCCAGCGCCAGTAGCCGTTCGTAGTCGAGGTTGCGCCCCGCGGCGTCGCGCGCCGCGTAGTACAGGTTCTGGGTGTCGACGAAGAGCGCCACCCGCTGCTCCGCGTACTCCCCCGGCAGCCGCTGCAGCGGGCTCACGCCGGCACCCGCAGCGGGCTCACGCCGGCGCCTCCGGGGCGACCAGGTGCTTGGCCATGATCAGGTTGTCCTCGAAGCCCTCGCCGGCGTTGACCTGCCCGCGCTCGACGCCCTCGACCACGTAGCCGCAGTGCCGGTAGAGCGCCAACGCGCCAGCGTTGCCGGAGC
>PWQI01000435.1 GCA_003556805.1 Trueperaceae bacterium
AGGAACTGTTTGCCCCTGGCATGGCTTATTCCTCCATCTCCCATTAAGATGATAAGTGTGTTATCAAGGATTCCTTCGTCTTCAAGCCTCTGAATGATCTCTCCTACCTGTTTGTCGGTTAATCTGACACAATCCAGGTACTGTGCCCAATCATCCAGGATGATCGAGTCTCTGGGATAATATGGGGGGAGTATCACATCGGAAGGCAAATGAATTTTTCGGGAACCACGGCCGCTTTGATGCTCATGAGCGCCAATGGTTGTTTGATACATTCCGGTGATCATGGCCGATCTGACGGGAGAGCAAACAGTTGCCGTTACAAACGCATTGCTGAATCGCATTCCCTCACTGGCAAGGCGGTCAATATTTGGTGTTTGAATGGCTTTTTCGCCGTAACACGACATCTCAATGCCCATGTCGTCAATCACGAGCCATAATATATTGGGATTTTCTGTTCCTTGAAGTGCCGCTGATGATGAAATAAGTGCTGCGGTCAAAGTCAACCTGGTTGATAGCTTATTATTTTTCATAAACAATCAGTAGTGTCCGACTAAAATTTAAATCATAAAAAAGAAGGGGTTACTCCCCGAAGGTTTCACCCCCATGTTTTATGTTTGTAGTTACCACACCAAAAACAACAACATGGATAAAAATACAGAAATAAAATTTGTGGGACAGCCGGTTTTCAAACAAATTTTGAATTTGATTAACAAGGTTAACATATAGGGGCTAATACAAAAACACCAGAGTGACCGGTATTACAAGGCATTCAAGACCTGCACGCAATTAATCACCTTGCTTCTGGGGATATTGAGTCGTTGTGACTCCATGACAGAGATATTTGAGGGTTTACGGGCATTCCGAGGCAAATTAAATCATCTTGGGTTGGATAAAGCCCTTGCAAAGAGCACAGCCTGTGATGGTTTACGTAACAGAAACAGCGCGTTCTTTGAAGATTTATATTTTAACCTTGTAAAAAAGTACGAATCATTTTTGTCGGACAGCCGAACCTTTGGGTTGATTTAGTTTTGTGAAGTTCAATATAAATCGTAGATAATTTTCCCCTGATTACTTATATTTTCATATTCCTCATCAACTTCCATCCATTTTTTGAACATTATTTTTAATAATTCAGGCTTGTCTTCGGAAAGATCAATTTGTTCTCCCCTGTCATTTTCGAGGTTATACAACGACCATTTATCATTGTCTGTCCCTGAGGATACAATCTTCCAATGGCCCATCCGTAGGGCACGGTTTTGTATACCATTTTCGCTCATCGCATGATGATTGAAATAAAGGTATTCATGATTGACAGATCCTTCGGTAAAAAACGCAGGCACCAGGCTTTTCCCCGGCAAGGTAGGTACTAGACTACCCTGCCAGACACTTTCTTGCTGCAAACCAACCAGGTCTAAAAGGGTGGGAACAAAGTCTATAACATGCCCAGGATCATCCCGTAATGCTCCAATGGAGGAGATGGCTTGAGGCCAGTGGACAATAAGCGGTGTCGCAACACCCCCCTCATGAGTCCATGATTTATAGCGGCGGAAAGGCGTATTGGATGCATTTGCCCAGCCAGGACCAAGGCACAAAAATGTTTCAGCACTACCTGGCTCAGCATTACGGTCATGTCCATTCCCACGGATCATTATCTCTGCGCTCGCTCCATTATCTGAAAGAAAAAAGATGAGGGTGTTTTCAAAAACACCCATGGATTTCAACTGACCAACGACCCGTCCTACTTCCTGGTCGATCCTGTCGACCATAGCAGCATGGATGGCCATTTTCATGGATTGAAACTGTTTTTCTTTATCACTCAGGCTCTCCCAAGCTACTGGGTATAAGACTTCTCCTGTTCCAAGAGAGTCCAGTAATATTTTGTCAGTCATCAAATGTTCATAAGTTTGGTTGACATACGGCTCCCTGGGTGGTGGTGAATGATTCACAAGGCCAGCATTTTTCATTCTTTTCCACCGCTCTTGTTTCAACTGATCCCATCCATCGATATACCTGTCCCTGTATTTATCAATATCTTCGCTGCGGGCCTGTAACGGGAAATGGGGTGCAAAATAGGCTAGGTAGAGAAAAAATGGTTTATCAGAGTCATTTTGATGGTGTTCATCCAGAAACGAAAGTGCGTGGTCTGTCAGGACAGTTGTAAGAAACTTATCATCCTTTTTAGTGTGTCTCTCAGGAGGCTGGTCATTCAGTACCAGGTCATAGTCATAAAAATAAAAACCATGTCTGGCAAGCATGCAGGATTGATCAAACCCTCCGTCACTCCTCGGCTGTGGTTTATTCATGTAATGCCATTTTCCCGAGTGGTAGGTTTTATAGCCTACACCCTTAAGATATTGTGGCAAAGTCTTTACCCAGCTGGGACTGGGTTTCCGGGGATGATCCATACCAATAGCATTTGGGTAATATCCTGACAACAAGCTTGCACGAGTGGGCCAGCTACGCCCGCAGTTATAAAAATTGGTAAACCGCAGACCGTTTTCTGCAAGTTTATCAATATTTGGTGTGTTTATTTCTCCACCATAACAGCCCAAATCTGAATAACCCATGTCATCAGTCATGATGATAATAATATTGGGTAGCTTACGCTCCTCCTCCTGTGCATTAAGGTGAAAAGACCCCAACAAAGCAACAGGTATTATTCCCTTTGCCCATGGAAAACTATTTATCTGCATGACCTTAAATTATTAAAATTAATTCTACTTTGACAGATTAAATTGTTTTGCAAATGCCACATTTATATCTTGTTGTCGTCGTAAGTGTCGATTGAATATTCTATCCTGCATCTGCTCCTCTGTCATCTGCTTATATAG
>PWQI01000071.1 GCA_003556805.1 Trueperaceae bacterium
GTTGCCGAACCTCCGGTTGGACGGCGCGCCGCCGAGTTATCAGCCGCGCAACGTGTTCCGTTACCTCACATCGCTCCCGGTCGCGTACTGAGTCCCGGCAGCGCATCGAGGGCGTGCGCCAGGGGCTAGACTGGCGCCATGGTCGACGCCGCACCCCTCACCGACCGCGATCGGGCGTTCTACGCCGCCTGGAGCGAGCTGCTGTCGTGGGCCCGCAGCTTCGCCGAGGGGCGGGACGACGCCGCGTACGTCAAGATCGCCGATTTCCCCGACTACATCTACCGGATGGAGCGTCCGTACGACCTGCCGGTGATCGTGATGAGCGCCAGCCTGACGCGACCCGCCGATCGCCAGCCGGTGCTGCTGCTGAACGCGAGCCCGCGCCACGCGGTGTTCAAGGAGATCGTGGTCCACCCCTTCGACTCGCACGTCCACCGGCGCCTGACGCTGGCGGAGGACGGCGAGGGGTTGGTCGAGGGGCGCCGACGCTTCGATCGTCAGCGCTTCGAGGCCCTGGCCGCGTCGCTCTTCGATCCCGTCCCGGACCCGCCGGTCGCCGGCGGCGCCTGAGCCCCACCGACCACCCCGGCGCTGCAGGCCCCGGCGCTGCTGACCCCGGCGCCGACGGCGCCGGCCCCGACGACCGTGGCGCCGCGCTGGCGCGGGCGGCGCGGGGTGGCCTGTGTGCAGCGTGCCGTCACGCCGCGTTGGTCGAGACCGGCCGTGGCGGACTGTTCGTGCGTTGCACCCACCCCGACACCCCCAAGTACCCGCCCATGCCCGTGCTGCGGTGTGGGGCGTTCGCACGCCCGGGCGGCTGAAGGCACCGACGCAGCTCGCAGTGCACCGCGGGCAGCCAGGTCACGCCGCACCGCGGGCCCAGCGCTCGACGAGTCGCTCGGCCTCGAGCGCCGCGCGCAGGAAGCCGCGGCCCGCGAACGCGCCGAACCACCACACGCCCGGGGCCAGCCGTTCGACCTGCGGCTGCGGGTCGGGTCCGCGTGCGCGGACACCGCGCCAGGTGGCGCTCACGGTCCACTCGTCGGCCGCTGTCGGCGCGGCAGGGAGGCTCCTGGCCAGCGTGGCGAGCAAGCCGGCGGCGCCCTCGGCGTCCTCCAGGCTGTCGCCGTGGCCGCCACCGACGGCGAACCACGGTCGTAGCGGGTCGAGCCCGTGGCGCGCGGGGCTGCCGACGGGCGCAGCGTAGACGGCGCCGGCGAGTGGTCGCGCCGGTAGGTGTCCCGCGACCAGCGCGACCGTACCGGCCACGGCCGTCACGGGCAGGTGCGGCAGTGCGCCGGGAGGCGAGGCGCCGAGGCAGAGCGTCACCAGGTCGTAGGTGTCCACGCTCGGCCCCGCCGTAGCCGAGTCGACCTGGAGGTGCCAGCCGCCACCGGCGACGGGTGCGAGGCCGGTCACGGGCGTCGCAGGACGGTCGAGACCGCCGTGTGCCGCCGTCGCACAGCGCAGGGCCACGAGCCAGCGCGACGTGTCGATCCAGCCGCCCCTGCGAACGAGCATGCCCCCGTGAGGCGCGCGCCAGCGACCGGGTGCTGGTGTCGGCTCCGGTCCGAACGGCAGCGCACCCGGGCGGGCGCTCCACGTTCGCGCTTGACGCGATCCATCGGCCCCCCTCACCACGCCCGTCGGATGTGCTCCGGGGTCGAGCCCCGCCCCGGTGAGGTGCGCCGCCCACGCCCACGTTCGCTCGGCGCCGTGGAGGTCGTCGTCGCTGGCGCGGCCAGCGCGACCGCGGTAGGGGTTCACGAGCGCCGCGGGGACCCCCGATGCGCCAGCGTGCCCGTCCGAGGCGTCGAACACGGCCACGGTGGCGCCAGCGCGGGTGGCCGCCCAGGCGAGCGAGCGGCCGGCGACGCCCGCGCCGACGATGGCGATGCGCGTCCCGGCGAGCGACCGAGCCGGGTCGAGCGGAGGCCCGGCGACCGTGGTTCGCTCGGACGGGCGTCGGGCCCACAGCACCTCGCGCTTGCCGCCGGGCGGTCCGGGGCGCTTCTCGACGCGCAAGCCGGCGCTCTCCAGCGCCCGCCGCACGCGCCCCTGAACGCAGTAGCTGGCGACGGTGCCGCCGGGTGCCAGGTGCGAAGCCACCCGACCGAGCACCTCGTCCGTCCAGAGTTCGGGGTTCACGGTCGGGGAGAAGCCGTCGAGGTAGACGGCGTCGACGCCTCTGGGCCAGGTGGCGGCGCGCGCGTCGGCGAGGTGGATTTCCAGGGTGACCGGGCCGACGCACAGCGTGTGGCGCGTTCCGGGCGTCGTGTCCCAGCTGCGGCGCGCCTCGAGCAACGCGCTGCGGAAGGCGTGCGGACCGAGTGCGTCGCGTTCCAGGCTCGCCCACTCGTCGGCGCCCAGCAGGTCGTGCTCGAACGCGACGTAGCGGAGCGGGGTGTCGAACGCGAACGCCACCGCCGCACTGGCGCCGAGGTTCCGTGCGGTCCCGAGGCCGAGTTCGAGCACGGTCGTCGGGATGGCGCTCGCGAGCCTCGCGGCGACGCCCGAGCCGGCGACGAACACGTGCCAGGACTCGCTGCGGGCACCGTGCCGCGAGCGGTACCCCTCGCCGTACCGTGCGCTGACCAGGCTCGGGCTGCCGTCGTCGGACACGATGCGATCCACGTCCTCGACGCTAGCAGATGTCCCGTGCCGCGCGTGGTATGACCGCCGCGTGGCGGTGGTCAGCGACCTCGAAGGGACCTTGACGACGGGCGAGACGTGGCGCGCGTTGGGTCGCGAGGCGGCGCTCCGGGTCGGCCGTGGGCGATACCTGGCGTTCGCGGCTCGACGGCTCCCCGGCATGGCCTGGGTGATGGCGGGTCGCGGCTCGAAGCGGGCGTTCCAGGACGCATGGCTCGAGGGGCTGGCCCGCTGTTTCGCGGGTGCCGACGAGGCCGAGTTCGAGGCCGCAGCCGTTCGGGCGGTCGATGCCGAGTTGTGGCCGAAGCGTCGCCACGACGTGATCGCCGCTCTGCGGGTCCACCTGGCCTCGGGCGAGCCGCTGGTGATCGCGTCGGGGTCGCTGGAACCGTTGGTGACGGCCTTCGCGCGGCGCCTCGGGGAAGCGACCGGGCGGCCGGTGCAGGCCCTCGGCACGCCGCTCGAGGTCGCCGGGGGACGGCTCACGGGCCGGATCGCGGGGCGCATCAGCACGGGGGACGTGAAGGCGCAACGTGTCCACGAGCTGCTCGGCAGCGAACGCCTGGCGGTCGCGTACGGTGACACTGGCGCCGACGTGCCGCTGTTGCTCCTCGCGGACGCGCCCGTGGCGGTGTACCCGGACGAGGCGCTGCGCCGAACCGCGTCCGAACTCGGCTGGACCGTGCTGGACGGCTGAACCTTCTCACCTGACCACGGTACGCTGAAGGGCGTACGTCACCGACGCGCCGTGTTCGGCGGTGCGGAGAGGAAGGCTTTCGGGTGGAGACCGCGCTGCGGCGCATGGGCGAGATGATCGAGGCGACAACGTCGGCGGTGCGTGACTGGTTCGCCGCTGGCGGTGTCATCGACCCCGTGGATCCCGGCACGTGGCCCGTCGGGCTGTGGTTGTTGTTGGCCGCGTTCGTCGTGCTGCTGTTCGCGGCGACCGTGCGTCGACGCTCGCGTGGCCCCCTCGACGTGCGCCCTCCCGACATCCTGATCACGCAGGGCGAGCTGGTGCCCGACGCGCGCCCCGGTCGAGTCGGGTCGGGCCTCTTGACGATGACGGTCAGCAACCTCGGGCGCTACCCGGTACAGCTGCTCGAGGCCGCGAGCCGCAGTGGCGGTGGGCGTTTCGGAGTGGCCGACGTGGTCGCGCTGGTGCCGGCGATGGGCGAGGTCGACGTCGAGGTGCACCTGCCCGTCGGGAAGCTCGAGGACGGTGTGCTCGACGTGTTCTGCTACGCCGCGGCGACCCGCACCAAGACCTGGCGGCACCGCGCGGAGCTGGTGTGGGAGCCGTGGGCCAAGCGCTTCAAGGTGGCGCCGCTCGAGCAGCGGATCGAGCCGGCGAAGGCCCTCGCGAGCTCGCGCCGCGACGTGGTGCGCATGGACGACGTCCGCAAGGCGGCGGAGGCGGTGGCGCAGCAGGCTGCGACGGTCGCCAGCCACGCCGAGGCGAAGCGCAGCGAGATCATGCCGCGCGCCGTCGAGGCCGTCACGCCGCGGCGAACGGCGGTGCGGGAGGACGCGTCTCGGGTGGTGCCAGCCGCACGCGCCGGCGAGGGTGGCCAAAGCGACGGCTCCGAGGCGCGTGGACCGCTGGCGGCGTTGCTCGGGGCGAAGAAGCGCGCGACCGCGGTCACGCCGCCGGAGACGCCGGCAGGCGGTGGCGCTGGTGCGTCCGCGCGGGCCGCACGGGCGCCGGGCAGCGCTGCCACGACGACACGAGCGCCGACGACCGTGGTCCCAGTCGCGGGCTCGACCGGTGGCGCGCCCGCAGCGGATCGCCCAGAGGATCGACCCGGTGACCGCGAGGGGGATCGCGCGGGTGACGGCCAGGTGCAGGCGCATCCCGTAACGCCTGGTGGTCGCGCGCCGACACTCGACCGGCGCCCGACCCCCGCCTCCGACGACCCCGACGAGGACGCGGCGCCGAAGCGACCACGCGACCGTGTGTTGGAGTTCCCGGACGACTTCTGATCCGCCGACGAACGCGCTCTACGTGACGGAACTCCGCAGTGGCGCGCCGTAGGCTCGTGAGATGTCGAGCGATCAACCCCCCACTTCGCCGGTCGCCCTCGTGACGGGCGCCAGTTCCGGCATCGGTCTCGCGGCGGCCCGCGAGCTCGCCGCGCGCGGTGTCACGGTCGTGTGCGCATCGCGCGCAGCGGGCTCGGGTGCGGAGGTCGCGGAGCGGCTTGCGCGCGAGACCGGTGGCGACGTGCGTTTCGTGCCAGTCGACCTGTCACGGCCGCGCGACGCCGCGGCGCTGGCGCACGACTTCGAGGCGCGTTTCGGGCGCCTGGACGTGCTGGTGAACAACGCTGGAGCCTTCGTGCACCGGCGCGTGCGCACCGAGGACGGCTTCGAACTGACGTTCGCCCTCAACCACCTCGGCCCCTTCGCGCTGACGTTGCCGCTGCTGCCGCTGCTCGGCAAGGCGCGAGGGCGCGTGATCACGGTGTCGTCGAACGCGGCCCTCGGAGCGCGCCTCCAACTCGACGATCCGCACTCCGAGCGCCGCTACAGCGGCTGGGGCGCGTACGCGTGGTCGAAGCTCTGCAACCAACTCTTCACGGTGGCGCTTGCGCGACGCGTCGACGCCACCGCCGTGCGCGTGTACGCGATGCATCCCGGCTTCGTCGCGACGGCGTTCGGCCACGTCGACGGGTTCATGGGCACCGCCGTGCGTGGCGCCCAGCGACTGTTCGGCCGGACGCCGGAGCGCGGCGCGGACACGATCGTCTGGCTCGCGACGGAGCCCGATCCACCGGCCGAGCACGGTGCCTACGTGGTCGATCGCCGCGTGCGTGCGCCAGCGCCGAAGGCGCGTGACGAGGCCGCGCAGGAGCGCCTGTGGGCGATCAGCGAGGCGGCGCTCGCGCAGGTCGGCGTGCCGGTCGATGCCGTTCGGGCCGATGCGGCCGCGCGTCGGCCGGTGAGCGTCTGATCGCTCAGGCCAACGCGTCGCCGAACTGCAGCACGTCGAGCAGGCGAGCGTGGAGCGCTCCGTTGCTGGCGACGAAGGCGTCGGAGTCCCAGCGGTACGGGGAACCGTCACCCGCCGTCACGGTGCCGCCTGCCTCGCGCACGATCAGCAAGGCGGCGGCGACGTCCCAGGCGTTGAGCCGCAGTTCCCAGAAGGCGTCGACACGGCCAGCGGCCACGTAGCAGATGTCGAGCGCGGCCGCACCCGCGCGGCGCAGCGCCTGGGTGCGAGGCAGCGCTCGCTCGAACGCCGGCACGTTGGCCAGGGCGACGTCCGGGTCGTAGGAGAAGCCCGTGGAGACCATGGCGGAGCGCAGGTCGGTGGCATCGCTGACCCTCAGGCGGCGCCCGTCCAGGTAGGCGCCGCGGCCGCGAACGGCCGTGAAGCGCTCACCGTGGGCGGTGTCCTTGACGACGCCGAGCACGACCTCGCCGTCGATCTCGAGCGCCAGCGAGACGCAGTAGAAGGGGAAGCCGTGGGCGTAGTTGACCGTGCCGTCGAGGGGATCGACGATCCAGCGGCAGCGCGCGTCGACGTCTTGTCCGGCCTCTTCTCCGAGGACGGCGTGGTCGGGGTAACGCGCCGCGATGATCTCGCGTATCGCTGCCTCGGAGCGGGTGTCGGCCTCGGTCACGAGATCGACCTCGGTCGACTTCGTGCGCGTCGCGATCCCGCCGCCCTGATGGGCACGGTGGATGCGCTCGGCTGCGTCGGCGGCGTCGATCGCTACGCCGAGGGCCGCGTCGAGCGCGGCCTCGTCGAAGCCATGTGGGAGTGAGGTCATCTGGGCATGCTACCGCTGGTGCGGCGGATGCGCGCCGTGTCCTCGGGCTTGTCGAGCTGCAACCGGGCGGCGCGGTCGAAGGTGAAGAAGTTGAACACCCAGGAGAAGAACGCGCTGATGCGGTTCTGGTGCCCGGGCAGGTAGATCAGGTGGATGAACAGCCAGGCCAGCCAGCCGATGAAGCCGGTGAAGCGCATGCCACCGAGGCGCGGCGACAGCTCGGCGATGCCCGCACCGCGACCGATGATCGCCATCATCCCGCGGTCTTGGTAGCGGAAGGGGGCCGTGGCGTCCTCGCCCGCGAGCCGAGCCTGGAGCAGCTTGGCCGCGTGCTTGGCTTGCTGCATGGCCACCTGCGCGACCATCGGGTAGGGCTCGCCGTTCGGCGCGTGCATGCCGGACATGTCGCCGATGACGAACACCTCCGGGCGGTCGACGAGATGGCCCTGCTCGGTGACGGGGACCCGGTAGGCGCGCATGAGCTCGACGCCGAGCGCTTCGGCCAACGGATGCGCGCGCACGCCGGCCGTCCAGATCAGCGTCTGCGCCGCAATGCGCGTGCCGTCGTCGAGATCGATGTGGCCTGCCTCGACGTTGCTCACCCGCGTCGAGAGCCGCAACTCCACACCCCGGCGGCGTAGGACGTCGGCGGTGTAGCGCCGCGTCTTCTCGGAGGACATGGCGAGGACGGCGTCGAGCGCCTCGAGCACGATCACGTTCGGCCGTCCGCCGTCGACCGCGGCCAGCTCGGGGTAGTCCTTCGAGGCGACCGCGAAGAGCTCGCTGAGGGCGCCCGCCATCTCGACCCCCGTGGGGCCCGCGCCGGCGATGACGAAGGTGAGGCGACCGTCCGGGATGCGGTCGGGGTGGCGTGCCGCGCGCTCGAACTGGTGCAGGATGTGGCTGCGGAGCGCGACCGATTCACGCAGGCTCTTGAGCACGAAGGCGTGCTCGCGCACCCCGGGCACGCCGAGGTCGCCGTAGACCGTGCCGGCCGCGACGATCAGGCTGTCGTAGGGGATGGTGTCGCCACCTTCGAGCGCCACGTGGCGCTCGTCCAGATCGAAGGACGACACGCGACCGAGTCGGAAGCGCACGTTCGGGTAGCGGCGCACGATGCCGCGTACTTGATGGGCGATGGCGCCGACCTCGAGGCCGGCGGTGGCGACTTGGTACAGGAGCGCCTGGAACGTGTGGTAGTTGTTCTTGTCGATGAGGGTGACGTCGATGCCGGCCTTGTTGCCGAGCGCCTTTGCGGCCTCGATGCCACCGTGGCCGGCACCGACGATCACGACGTGGTGTCGCTGCGTGGTCGTGGACATGCGGATACCCCCCGGCTGCTGGCCGTCGTCAAGGGACCCTGGTCCCTCGTGAATGAGAGCGTATGCGACCGAACGCGCGGACGCTCCTGACGAATGTACCGGAAGCACTGCCGGTAGGTGTCACCGCCGCCGCTCAGGCCGCTCGTCGCCACCCGTCGCGCTCCCGGCCGTCCGCCGTGGCGCTGGCGGCGAGGGCGGGCTCGGACGGCAGGTCCGCTCGTGCGACATCGCGCCGCGGTTCCAGGATCGAGCGCGCGTGGCCGCGGGGCGACACGAGACCCGCGAGCCAGCGCACCAGGACCTGCGCTCGGTTGTGCGCACCGGGTAGGTAGACGAGGTGCAGCGCCAACCAGGCGAGCCAGCCGAGCGGGCCCCGGATGCGTGCGCCGCCCATGCTGCGCGCCAGTTCGGCCACGCCCGCGCCGCGGCCGATGATCGCCATCTGCCCCCGGTCGGCGTAGCGGAAGGCGGGCGCGGTCCGCCCGCGCAGGCGGGCGCGGATGACGCGTGCCGCGTGCGCGCCCATCTGGATGGCGACCTGGGCGACTTGCGGCAACGGCGCCGCATCGCCGGCCGGTCCCGCCATGTCGCCGATCACGAACACGTCGCGATGCGATGCGAGGTGGAGCTGGTCGGTGACCGGTACTCGGGCCCCGCGCGTCAGCGCTACCCCGAGTGCCGCCGCGAGTGGGTGGGCGCGGACCCCGCCGGCCCACACCAGGGTGCGGCAGGCGATGACCTCGCCGTCGTCCAACGTCACGGAGTCGGCGTCGACGGCGCGCACCGACGCGTCCAAGCGCAGTTCGACGCCGCGGGCGAGCAGTTCGCGCTCGGTGTACGCCTGCGTGCTCGGAGCGTACGGGGGCAGAACGGTGCCCGTCGGTTCCACGAGGACGATGCGCGCCGGAACGTCGGCGAGCTGGGGGACCTCGGCGCGGGCCTGCGCGACCAGTTCGCTCAGCGCGCCGGCCATCTCGACGCCGGTGGGTCCGGCGCCTGCGACCACGAACGTGAGTCGACCGGTGCCCGTCTGGGTCGGCGCGGCGGCAGCGTCTTCGATCTGACGCAGCACGTGGTTGCGCAGCACGGTGGCGTCTTCGACGCTCTTCAGAGCGAAGCCGTGCGCGTGGACCCCGCTGATCCCGAAGTCGTTCGAGACCGTGCCGGCGGCGAGCAGCAGGCTGTCGAAGGCGAGGTCCGTGTCGTCGTCGAGGCGCACCGTCTTGCCTTCGAGGTCGATGGCGGTGACGCGGCCCATGCGGACGCTGACGTTCCGTTGCCGGCGCAGCAGCCCCCGCACGTCCGCTGCGACGTCGTCGGCCGACAGCGTGGCTGTCGCCACCTGGTAGAGCAGGGGTTGGAACGTCTGGACGTTGTGTTGGTCGACGATCGTGATCCGGACGTCGGTGCGGGCGAGGGCGCGCGTCGCAGCGAGGCCGCCGAAGCCGGCGCCGACGACGACGATGTGATGCGGTTGTGTGGGCGTGGGCATGGGGGCCTCCCGGCGTGAAGCAACGGTCGGGACGAATGTCCCTCGTGAAGAAAAGCATAAACTATCTTTCACGAATGACCGTGGTCCAGCCCACCGTAGCGACCGAAGCGGCCAGCGCCACCCTGTCGAAGGAGACGCACGCGCGTGCGCACGCCGCTCGTGCCCCGGTGTCGACTCCGCGCCTAGCGGGCCATCTCCAGCGCGATCCGACGCCCCGTGGGCGTGTCGGCGATGCCCCCCTCGCCCGTCTCGCGCAGCTCCGGCGGCAGCATCCGGCCGACCGACGCCATCGCCTGCACGACCTCGTCGGGAGGGATGAACGAGCGCAGGCCCGCGAGCGCGAGTTGCGCGCTCGACACGGCGTGCACCGCGAAGAACGCGTTGCGCGACACGCACGGCACCTCGACGTAGCCGCCGACCGGGTCGCACACCAGGCCGATCGTGTTCATGAGCGCCATGGCCGCGGCGTGCACGGCCGCCTCCGCGTCGCCGCCCAGCAACTCCGTCACGGCCGCCGCCGCCATCGCGGCGCTCGAGCCGATCTCCGCCTGGCAGCCGCCGGTCGAGCCGGCGATGAACATCGTCTTCGAGATCACCTCGCCGATGCCGGCGGCGAGCACCAGTGGCAACAGCAGCGCCTCGTCGTCGAGCTCGAGATGGTCACCGACCCCGATGAGCGCACCTGGGATGGTGCCGGCGCTGCCGGCGGTCGGCGCCGCCACGATCCGACCCATGCGCGCGTTCTCCTCGTTGACGGCCATGGCGTACGCCTGGACGCGCTTCAGGAGCGGCGCCGAGAGCGCGTCGTGCGCCTCCCACAGGCCCTTGGCGTTCCACCCGACCATCCCCGTGCGGCTCTTGGCATCGCTCGCCAGTCCCCGCGCGATCGCGTCGCGCATCTCGCCGAGCCTGCCGCGCATGCCGTCCAGCAGAGCCACCCGCTCGCTGTCTGACAGGCCTTGGTCGGCCAGCACGGCCGCGCTCGCCGGTCCTGAGGTGGCGGCGAGGTCGGCGAGGGTCACGGCACGACCTCCGCCGTCGCACTCGCGATGTGGCTGCCGTCGCTGCTCGCGCTCATCACGGCCGGGACCTGTCGCAGCCACGTGATCGCGTTCAGGTGGAGCAGGTACGCGGCGGCGACGGGCGTGATCGCCCGGTCGCACTCGACCGCCATCAGCGCCTCGCCCCCCCGGCGCTTGCGTGCGCTGTAGAGCGCCGCGACGTTGACCTCGTCGTCGGCGATCACGCGGGTGACGCGCGCGATGACGCCTGGGGTGTCGACGTGGCGGACCAGCAACGTCGGCGCAGCGCCGCTGAACTCGATGCGGAAGCCGTCGAGCTCGAACACGCGTACGATGCCACCACCGAGACTCGAACCCTGCAGCACCAGCCCACGCTCGGCACCTGCAGCGTCACGGCCGTGCAACTCGATGCGCACGGAGTTCGGATGCACGTCGCCGAGGTCGGCCGTCGTGAACGAGAAGGCGAGACCGGCGCGCTCGGCCTCGGCGAACGCGACCGGGATCCGAGTGTCGTCGGGAGCGGCGCCGAGCGCCCCGGCGACGAGCGCCAGGTCGGTCCCGTGGCCGCGGGCCGTCTTGGCGAACGAACCGTGCAGCACGAAGCGCGCCTCATGCGGCGCGTGCCCGAACGCATGCCGGGCGAGCAGGGCGAGCCGGCAGGCGCCCGCTGTGTGGCTGGAGGAGGGGCCGACCATGACCGGACCGATGACGTCGAGGAGGCTCACGATCCGGCAGTGTACCGGCCGCGTCGCCCCGGGCGCGTGTGGTGTCGTCGCCCGGCCGACACCACACGCGACGTGGGCGGCCCCGAGAGGCCGCCCACGCGTTGGTCGGGCGATACGATCAGAAGACCGTACTCGCTTACTTCTTGACTTGCTCCTTGAGGCTCTTGCCCGGCTTGAAGGCGGGGTACTTGCTGGCGGGGATCTTGATCTTCTCGGTGGTCCCCGGCTTGACGCCCGTGCGGGCCTTGCGCTTGCGGACCTCGAAGGTGCCGAA
>PWQI01000311.1 GCA_003556805.1 Trueperaceae bacterium
CTGGCTCGGGCTGGACCCCCGAACACGCGTCCGATCCACACCGAGCTGAGCGTGTTCGACCGGGCCATGCGCTGCGCCTGGCGAGGCACGGACGAGGCCTCGGTCCGAGCGGCCGCACGTGCGGCTGCGGGCTGGCACGGCTCGCAGCCACCACCCGCGGCCGCGGCCGCCGAGCGTCCCGATCGCACCCTCACCGACGCGCAGCGGCGCGTGATCGCCCACCCTGGCGGACCGGCGCTGGTGGTGGCGGTCGCGGGCGCCGGCAAGACGACGACCATGGTCGAGCGCGTGCGAGCGCTCGTGCGCTCCGGCGTCGCACCGCAGCGCGTCCTCGTGGTGAGCTTCAGCCGCGCCGCCGTCGCCGACGTCCGCGCCAAGCTGCTCGCCGTCGACGGTGCAGCCCTCGGCGACGTCGACGTTCGCACCTTCCATGCGCTGGCACACGCCGTGCTGCGCGAGGCGGCCCACGGCGCTCCCGTCTCGGCGCCGGGGCCACCGCCGGAGCTGGTGTCCGAGCGGCTCCTCGAGCTGGTCGTACAGGCCTGGCGACGCGACGCCCATCCGCTCGCGAGTGAGCTCGACGGGCTCGATCGCGAGGCGTTCCTCGACTACCGCGGGCGCTGCTTGGCGCACCTCGCGCTCCCCGACCCCGACGCCCGCGGGTTGCCGGGCAGCGCTCGGCGCCTCGTGCGGCACCCACCCGCCGATCCTGAGCAACCCCTCCATGCCGCGTTGTTGCACGCCCACGAGACGCTCAGGCGTGAGCGCGGCTGGCGCGACTACGACGACCTGGTCGTCGACGCCTGGGTCGCGCTGATGCGCGACGCTCCGTGGCGCGAGCGCATGCGGCGGCGCTTCACGCACCGCATCGTCGACGAGTGTCAAGACGTCAACCCTGCCCAGGTGGCGTTCCTGGAGGCGCTCGTGGACGACGAGCGCGAGGTGATGCTCGTGGGCGACGACGACCAGAGCATCTACGGCTTCCGCGGCAGCGACCCCACCCTGATGCACCAGCTCGCCGATCGCCTCGGCGCACGGCGCTACGTCCTCGACCACACCTTCCGGACGCGGCCCGAGCCACTCGCGGCCGCGGCGACCCTGGTGGAGCGTGTGCCTGGGCGACTCCCGAAGCGTGTGCGCTCGGCGCGAGCGCGCGGCGGGCGCATCACGCTCGACGTAGCCGCCTGCGCCGAGGACGAGGCCGCACGGGTGGCGGCGCGGCTCGGCGAGGCATATCGCGACGGCGTCGCCTGGCACGAGCAGGCGGTGCTCGTGCGACGCTTCGCCCAGACGGTGCCCATCGAGCTCGCGCTCGTCACGGCCGACGTGCCCTATCGGCTGACCGGCGCCCCGGACATCTTCGAGCACCCCCTGTGTCGCTCGGCGCTCGCCGGCCTCCACCTCGTGAGCGTCGCCGGCGCACCGCGCGCGCACCGGGCCCGGGCCTGGCGCCGCTGGCTGACGGGTCTCGGCGTGCCGACAGCCCGAGCCGCGGAGCGTGCCGCGCACTGGTCGGGCCTCGGCGACGGAAGCGCACAGGCCGTCGAGCGCCTCGTGGGGCGGGCATCCTCGGGCGACACGGCGGTCCTCGCGGCAGCGAACCGGCTCGCGGCCAGCGCCGCGACCGGCGTGGTGGCCGCGCTGCGCGCGGCTGCCACCGAGCTGTTGCCGTGGCCACACCGCGGAGCGGACGCCGCCAGGCTGCGAGCGCTCACCGCCGTCGTCGGCGCAGGCGTGTTCGGCCCGGTGGCGGACGACGCACCCGCCTTCCTCGCCGAGCTGGCCAAGACCCGGCTGGCTCGGTCGCGCATTGGATCCCGAGTCACGATCACCAGCGCGCACCGATCCAAGGGCCTGGAGTGGGACGTCGTCGTGGTCCCGGGGCAGGACCAGGGCGTCTTCCCCATCGGCGACGACCCCGAAGAGCGCCGCCTGGCCTACGTCGCGTGGACGCGCGCACGAGAATGCCTCCACCTCGTCCGCGACGCCGAACGCCGGCCGTCGCCGTTCCTGGCGGAGGCCGGGATCGCCGAGCTGCTGACGCTGCAGGACGACCTGGCATGGTGTGGCGCCGGCGTCGGCCGCGACAGCCTGGCGGCGACGTGGGCGCGGGCCGAAGCGCGGCGACGCTTTGGCGACGAAGCCTGCGGGACGCGCGGCCCTCGTGGAGAACGGCACGGTAGGCCTACGCTCGAGGGAGTCACAACGGGAGGAGGTCCGTGAGCGTGGCACGGTTCTCGGTCGCCTACGCGAGCAGCGAAGGTCGGACGCGTCTCGTGGTGGACCACCTCGCCGACGCGTTGCGGGCGCATGACCACCAGGTCACCGTCGACGACGTCGGCACACCGAACGCCGCCGAGGCCGTCGCGCTGGCAGACGCGGTGGTGCTGGCGGGATCCATCCACGGCGGACGGCTGCAGCCGCGGCTGGTGCGCTTCGCGTCGGCGCATGGCGTGGCCCTGTCCGAGCATCCGAGCGCGCTGATGATCGTCTCGATGAGCGCGGCGTCGAGCGACGCCACCGTTCGGGAGCGTCAACACGAGTACCTGGCCACCTTCCTCGCCGCCACCCCGTGGCGTCCGGACGTGGTCGAGTTCGTCGCCGGCGCGCTGCGCCCCGACACGCTCGGTCCGTTGCGCCGCTCCCAGGCCGCGCGCGTTGCGCGGCACGTCGGCGTCGACCCGAAGGGCGAGGTCGATTTCACCGATTGGGGCTCGGTCAAGCGCTTCGCCGAGTCGCTGGCGCGCTGGTTCCCCCGCGTCGGCGTACCGATCCGTGCCCCCGGACGCAACGAGCCCATGCGGCCCGAACCGCTGCGGTGGTGAC
>PWQI01000250.1 GCA_003556805.1 Trueperaceae bacterium
GCGCGGTGCTGGGCGGAGGGTGGGTGCACGTCACGATCGCGCGCCGAACGCACGCGCCCGCGCGATCACGTCGCTCGGGTCGGGCCGCACCGCGAGTTCGACGAGCTCCGCCAGCAGGTACACCTGGAACGAGCGGCCGGTTCGGGCGGCGCGGGCGCCGAGTTCGTCCCGCGTGGCACTGGGGACGCCATGAATCGTGATCGCGGGGGCCACGTACGTCAGGCACTGGTGCCATCGCCAAAGACCGCAACGACCGAGGCGATCAGCGTCGCGAGACCCCGCCGCAGCGATGCACGGGCCCGAAGAACGGCGGCACCGCGTCTGCCGCTTCCGGCGTGTGCAACGTTGGCCCCGGCCACCCGCCGCGCAACGTCGGCTTCATGACGAAGGTCGTGGACCTTCTCGCGTCCCAGATCTGCGTACTGTTCGTAGCTCAACATTCGATCCACCTCCGAGTCGGCTCGGCAGGACTGCTCGAGCCGTTCGTTCGGTCGACGCCGGGGCCGCAGAGCGCGAGCTACCGGCTGTCGATCCGACGTGCAGACAGCCTGCTCGGCCTCGTTGCAGCCACGTTGCACCCCGGTTGCAACGTGGTTGGCGGCTGGGTCATGCACCGTGGAACACCGCCCGGGTCGGGGTCGCGGCCTATGCTGCCGCCCACGAGAGGGGGCAACACATGCAAGCCCGCTACCCCGACACGGACGGTTTCGTCGCGCACGATGGTGTGCGCATCGCGTACCAGGTGTTCGGCCGGTCGGGGCCAGCCGTCGTGCTGCTTCCCACGTGGCCGATCGTGCCCGCACGGGTCTGGAAGATGCAGGTGCCCCACCTGGCCCGGCGCTGCCGAGTGGTCACGTTCGACCCGCGCGGCAACGGCGCCTCGGACCGGCCGACCGTGCCCGAGGCCTACGCAGACACCGCCATCGTCGCGGACGCGCTGGCCGTGATGGACGCGGCCGGCGTCGATCGGGCCGTGCTGGTCGGTTACTGCAGCGGGACGCGCTCGGCGCTGCAGATCGCCGCCGCCGCTCCCGAGCGCGTGAGCGGCATCGTGACGATCGCCGCCGCCGTGCCGCACCTCACGCTGCCACGCGAGCCCGCGGTGGCCGGCTCCGGCGCACCGTCGCCGTCGCCCGAGTGGCGTGCCCGGATGGATCCCGCGTCGTGGCGCTCGGACTTCCCGGCCTTCGTCGAGGCGCACTCCGGGCCCGAGTTCATGACGCCGGAGCCGTACAGTTCGAAGCTGCGCGAGGACCTCGTCGAATGGGGCCTGGAGACGACCGCGGAGGTGCTGCTCGCGACCCGGCAACGCCCGCAGGTACCACCGATGCCGCGCGACACGGCCGAGGCCGAGGCACTGGTCGCTGGGGTCCGCTGTCCCCTCCTCGCCATCGCGGGTACCGACGACCGCTGCCAAGGCGTGCGTCCCTCGGAGCGAATCGCAGCGCTCACGGGCGGCGACCTGGTCGTGTTGGAAGGTGGCGGCCACACGTTCTTCGCCCGTCACCCGGTCCCTGTGAACCTCATGCTCGAGGCGTTCATCGAGCGTGTCGCTGCGGGAGAGCGGCACGCCGGTGGCACGAGCGACTCGGCTGCCCACGCGCCGGGTGCGACCGCAGAGACGCCGTTCGAGGCGCCCCCTCGAGACCCGACACCGCGCGTGCGGCGGTGGACCCGCGCCTTGCAGCGGCCACGGCGCGTCCTCTTCGTCTCGTCCCCCATCGGGCTCGGCCACGCCCGCCGCGACCTGGCCATCGCGACCGAGCTGCGGGCGTTGCGGCCCGACGTGCGCGTCGAGTGGTTGACGCAACACCCCGTGACGAGGTTCCTCGAGGCGCACGGGGAGTCCGTGCACCACGCCTCCGAGCTGCTGGCCAACGAGTCGCAGCACATCGAGGCCGAGGCATCGGGTCACGAGTTGAACGTGTTCGAGTCGATCCGGCGCATGGACGAGATCTTCGTCGCCAACTTCATGGTCTTCAACGACCTGTTGAAGGAGGAGCCCTTCGACTTGGTGATCGGTGACGAGGCGTGGGACGTCGATCACTTCCTGCTCGAGAACCCCGAACTCAAGCGCGTCCCGTTCGCCTGGCTGACGGACTTCGTGGGATGGCTACCGATGCCGGAGGGTGGTGCTCGCGAGGCGTTCCTCGCCGCCGAGATGAACGAGGAGATGATCGCCCGAGTCGAGCGCTTCCCGGCCGTGCGGGACCGCGCCGTGTTCATCGGCGATCCCGAGGACATCGTGAACGAGCGCTTCGGCCCCGACCTGCCCGGCATCCGTTCTTGGGTGGAGGCGCACTTCGACTTCGCCGGCTACGTGACGACGCTCGACCAGCGCTCGCTCGACTCGCGTGAGGCGCTGCGTGAGCGGCTCGGCTACGGCGCGGACGACGTGGTCTGCGTCGTGAGCGTCGGTGGCTCTGGCGTCGGCCGGAGCCTGCTCGAGCGTGCCGTCGCCGCCTATCCACTCGCCAAGGCTCGCGTGCCCGCCCTGCGCATGGTGTTGGTGACGGGCCCACGCATCGATCCGGGCGGGTTCACCGCGGTCGATGGGCTCGAGGTCCACGGCTACCTCCGCGACCTGCACCACCACTTCGCTGCCTGCGACACGGCACTCGTCCAGGGAGGCCTCACGACGACCATGGAGCTCACGGCCGCGCGGCGGCCGTTCATCCACGTGCCCATCCGTCGTCACTTCGAGCAGAACATCCACGTGCGCCACCGGCTGGAGCGCTATCAGGCCGGTCAGCGGCTCGAGTTCGAGGACGCGACGCCCGAGGGCATCGCCGACGCCATCGCCAGCAGCCTCGACCAGCCGGTCC
>PWQI01000340.1 GCA_003556805.1 Trueperaceae bacterium
ACGTTCGACGCGGAGCGCGCGGCGCGCTGGCGCGACGAAGGCATCACCAGAGTGTCGATCGGCATGCAGTCGACGCAGGACGCCGTGCTGCGCTTCCTGGGGCGTTCGCACAGCGGCGCCGAGGCGCAGGTGGCGGCCGAGCACGCCCTCGGCGCCGGGCTCGCGGTGTCGCTCGACGTGATCACCGCCGTGCCCGGGCAGGACGCCGAGGCCGACCTCGCGGCGGCCGCCGCGAGCGGCGCGCAGCACGTGAGCGTCTACACGCTGACGATCGAGCCGTTCACGCCCTTCGCGCGGCGCGGCGTCGCGGTCGACGAGGAGCGCGCGGCGGACGACTTCGAGCTGGCCGAGTCGGTGCTCGCCGCGCACGGTCTCGAACGGTACGAGGTCTCGAACCACGCGCGCCCGGGCTTCGAGAGCCATCACAACCGCGTGTACTGGCGCGGCGACGGCTGGCTGGCGCTGGGCCCGAGCGCGGCCGGGTTCGAGCCGCCGGGCCCGGACGACCCGCCCGGGACGCGCGGGGTGCGAACGCGCAACGCGCCGATCAAGACCTGGTTGGCGGGCGAGCCGCCCGAGCGTGTGAGCGTCGACGGCGCCACGTTGGCCCTGGAGCTGCTGATGACGGGTCTGCGCACGCGCGCGGGCGTGGACACGCGCCTGGTGCACGCGCGCACTGGCGTCGACGTGTTCGAGCGCTACGCGGCGCAGGTGGCGGCGGCGATCGCCCAGGGCACGCTGCGGCGCCGCGGCGAGCGGCTGGTCGCCACTCGCCGCGGGTTGATGCTGCTGAACGCCGTCCTGCGGCCGTTCTTCGCGGCCGACGACGGTGCGTGATCGACCGCGCTGCCGCGCCGCCAGGCGCGCCTGAGCGTGCCGCGGGCGGGCGCGGCCGGGTGCGGCGGGCCGCGCGGCGTCAGCCCGCTCGCACCTGCTCGAGCAGGCGCGCCAGGACGCTCCCCGACGCCAGGTCGACCGCGCCCGACTCGTGCAGCTCCGCGTACGCCTCGTCGAAGCGCCTGAGCACGTTCGGTGAGCGCTCCAAGAAGGCCTGGAGCGACAGCTTCGGCTCGCTCGCGCGCGCGCGCAAGAAGCGCTCGGTGATCGCCTGCTGCACCTGCCGCAGGTCCATGATCAGGCCGCCCACGGCGATCGTCGCCCAGCGCCCGCTGGGCGGGAGGGCCGTGAGCTCGTCGCGCAGCCAGCCCAGGCCCAAGCGCTCGCCGACGTGGAAGAAGTGCTTGGCGACGGCGTCGAGCTCGACGCCGGTGCGGCGCGTCACCTCGATCACGCCGAGGCTCGAGGGGACGTAGGTGAACGTCGCGACCTCGTGCGCGAGCTCGCCCACGAAGCCGCCCGACTGGAAGGCCTTGACCAGCTTCAGGTAGCGGCGCTTCTCGGCGCCGGGCAGCAAGTCGGCGAGGTCGCGCCGGATCGCGGCGAGCGGGCCGCGGTAGGCGTCGACGAACGCGCCGACGTCCTCGCCCGAGAGGTCGTTCAGGAGCATCCAGCGCACCAGCCCGCCGATCGCCTCCACTTGCGCGTCGAGGGCTCGGTAGACGGTTTCGGCCGGGACGCTCACGGGGAGCGCGTTCATGCGCTCGAGCAGCGCCTCCTCGTCGATCACCTCGAAGGCGATCAGGCCCGCTCGGATGATCTCGGCGGGGCTCGCACCGGTGTCGCGGATCATCCGGTGCACGAACGTCATGCCGAGCAGGTCGACCGCCAGGTTGGTCATCTGCGTCGCAGCGATCTCACTGTGCAGCGGGTGCCGGCGCACGGCGTCGGCGAAGCGCTCGTTCAGCTCGCCGGGGAAGTAGTGCACCAGGTAGTGGCGGAGGGCGGGATCGTTGGGCACCTCGGTCTCGAGCAGGCGGCGGTAGATGCCCATCTTCACGTACGCCATGACGATGGCGAGCTCGGGGCGCGTCAGCCCCTCGCCGGCCTTCGCCCGCTCGGCCAACGCCCGCTGGTTCGGGAGCTGCTCGACCTGCGCGTCCATGCCGCGGAAGGTCAGGTACTGGATGAGCGAGTCGAACACGCTGAGGTCGGCGCGGCTGCGCCGTTCGGCCAGGCTCAGGGCCAGCGCCTGGCGCGACACGTCGTGGAGCACCAGCCGCGAGACGTCGCCGGTCATCGCCTTGAGCAGGCGGTTGCGCTGCACCTCGCTCAACTCGCCGGTGCGGACCAGCGGCTGCAGCAGCATCTTGATGTTCACCTCGCGGTCGGACATCGCCACGCCGCCGGCGTTGTCGATCGCGTCGGTGTTGATGTGGCCGCCGCGCCGCGCGTGCTCGATGCGGGCGAGCTGCGTGAGCCCGAGGTTGCCGCCCTCGCCGACGACCTTGGCGCGCAGCTCGTTCGCGTCGATGCGGACGGGATCGTTGGTGGTGTCGCCGACGTCGGCGTTGCGCTCGAGCGAGGACTTCACGTAGGTGCCGATGCCACCGTTCCAGAGCAGGTCGACCTCGGCGCGCAGCACGGCGCGCACGAGCTCCTGGCCCGACAGCGTCTCGGCGGTGATGCCGAGCGCCGCGCGGATCTCGGGGCTCGGCGCGATGCGCTTGGCGTGGCGCAGGAAGACGCCGCCGCCGGCGCTGATCGCGGCCGGGTCGTAATCGCTCCAGCCCGAGCGCGGCAGCGCGAACAGCCGTGAGCGCTCGGCGTAGGCCCGCTCCGGGTCGGGGTCGGGATCGACGAACACGTGCTGGTGGTTGAACGCGGCGATCAGTCGAGCGTGTGGGCTCTGCAGCAGGCCGTTGCCGAACACGTCGCCCGACATGTCGCCGATGCCGACGACGCTGAACGGCTCGGTCATCGG
>PWQI01000075.1 GCA_003556805.1 Trueperaceae bacterium
GCCCAGGAGCCTGGCCGCGTTGCCGCCGAACACGCGCGCGATGTCGTCCTCGCGGAGGTTGAGGGAGTAGCAGATACGCAGCTGCTCGTCGAGGTAGCGCTGAGCGAAGCCGCGCGGGAAGGCGGCGGAGTCGGTCCCGAACAGGACGCGTTCGGGACCGATCGTCTCGAACGCCTTGCGGAACAGGTCCTCGAGCGTGAGCGGGTAGGGCATCCAGCGGACCCACTGGTTCGAGCCCGAGCTGTCGACGTGGACGTTCGGCAGGCTCCAGCACAGGGCGAGGAGGTCTTGCCAGTAACCCGCTCCGAAGTGCGGGACGATGAAGGGGATCTCGGGGAAGTCGCGCGCGACCTCGAACAGCGACAACGGGCTCATGCGCGGGTGCGCCACCACGCCGCCGCCGCGGCCCAGGTAGCCGAAGTGGATCAGCACCGGCAGGCGGCGCTCGGCGCAGAACTCCCAGACGTCGCGGACGGCGGGGTCCTCGAAGGGTACGGGCGTGGTGGGCCCGAGCAGCTTGTAGCCCTTGAGGCTGAGCTCGTCCACGGCGCGGCGGAGCTCGGCGCCGGCGCCGCTCTGCAGCTGGTGGTGGGCGAAGCCGACGAAGCGCTCGGGATGGCGTCGCACCACGCCGGCCAGGATGTCGTTCGTCTGGCCGGTCACGAACACGATCTTGGCGACGCCCTTGCGGTCGAGTTCCGCGGCCCAGCGGTCGGCCATCGCATCGACCTGCTCCGGCGTCTAGGCCGGAGGCTCGCTGAGCGCCGTGCCCCACTCCTTGTTCATGCGCCCTTGCCGGTCGGTCGCGTAGCCCGTCAGCAGGGGGTGGCGAGCCGTCGTGCCGAAGCTCGGTGAACCGATCGTGTTGACGATCGGGAAGTGGGCGTGGGCGTCGAGGATCGGGAACGGTCGCGGCACGAGGTCAGACATGGCGGCTCCTGGGATCGGGGGCGTGTTGCGCGGCGGCGAGGTGGGCGTCGCTCTCGGGGTCGGTGCGCGGGCGGCGGACGCGGTGGCGGCAGATCTCGGCCTCGATGTCGTCGAGCGCGAGGTGGGCCGCTCCCCTCGCCGCCCCGTCGCGTCCGAGCGTGCCGTGGACGATCGGCACTGGTCGCGGACCGCGCCAGATCGCGCCCAGGCGCTCGGCGAGATGACCGTCTGGGTCACCAGGCCAGGCGACCACGAGGAGCTCGGGGTCGAGGAGGCACGCGAGGTCGTGGAGGGCGGGTGCGAGGAGGCGAACGAGCTGGTCGAGGGCCGCCTGGGCGCCGGGCGCGTCGCTTGCGAACCGACCGTCCTCGCTCAGGTAGCCCTCGGCGGCTGCGACGACGCAGCGCTCGAGCGGTCCCGGCTCGCCGGGCGCATGGGGGCGGTCGGCGTCCTCGGCGCGGGTCAGGACCGAGCCGATCTCGCCGGCTGCGGCGTGGGCGCCGCGGTAGAGGCGGCCGTCGATCACCACGCCCGCGCCGACGCCTGAGCCGATCGCGACGTAGACCACGTGCCGCCGTCGCGCACCGGCGCCGTAGTGGAGCTCGGCGAGCGCGAGCGCGTTGACGTCGTTCTCGAGCCGGACGGGGACGTCGAACTCGGCCTCGAGGCGGGCAGCCAGGTCGAGGCGGTGCCAGCCGAGTGCCGGGGCCAGGTCGACCCGACCGTCCTCCGGGTCGATCACCCCGGGCACCGCGAGCGCCAGTCGCCGAACGGACGGCTGGTCGGGAGCCTGGACGAGCGTTCCGAGCCAGCCGATGAGCTCGTCCGTGCCGCCGGGCCGCAACGCCGGGCCGGTGTGCCGGGCGCGCACGCACCCAGTGAGGTCTACGCGGCACGCGTAGGCGTGGCGTCCTGAGAGGTCGACAGCGAGCACGTGGCCTGCGTCGGCGACGAAACGCACGCGCTGCGCGGGTCGCCCGCCCGTCCCCTCGTCGCTGCCCCCCTCGACCACGAGGCCGCGGGCCTGGAACTCGGCGAGGATGGCGCCGACGGTCGGGGACGACAGGCCAGTGCGCTGCGCGAGCTCGGTCAGGGTCGCGACGCCGCAGCTCACCAGGGCGCGGTACACGCCGTGGCGGTTGGCTTCGCGGACGTGCTCCGTCTGGTAGGGCGTGGCCACGGCGGTTCCTCAGGAGGGCGAGAGGGGGCTTACGAAACCTCTTTTGCGAACTGTTCGGCCATGCTACGCGGACACGTGCGATGCGTCAAGGCGATCGCGAGGGGGCGGGACCGGGTCGTGTACACGGTGTCGAATCCCGAGTAGAACACTAAACAAGGGACTTTCGTACCCATAGGTCAGCTTCTATCTGTGAGACGATTCACGAAGACCGATAGAGGGAGGTCGATGTATGAGGATGTCTCGGCGGAGCTTTCTCAAAGCCTCGGCGGCGACGGGCATCACCGCGGCGTTGCTCCACGGCAACGCCCGCGCCCAGGCCAGCGCCACCGACAGCGACGTACCGGTGCCCGATGGGCCCGGCGGACCGCTCGCCCAGGGCGAGTGGAAGCCCCTGGGCTGCGCCGGCTGCACCAGCTGGTGCAGCAAGGAGGTGTACGTCCTCGACGGCCGCATGATCAAGGTGCGCGGCAACGCCCGCTCCAAGGTGAACGGCGGCGCGTCCTGCGTACGCTCGCACCTGATCCTGCAGATGGTCTACGACCCCGACCGCATCAAGCAGCCCATGAAGCGCACCAACCCCCGCAAGGGCCGCGACGAGGACCCCGGCTGGGAAGCGATCAGCTGGGACGAGGCCGTCGGCATGCTGGCCGACAAGATCGTCGAGCTGCGCGAGAAGGGCGAGGCCAACACCTTCGCGACCTTCCGCGGCC
>PWQI01000352.1 GCA_003556805.1 Trueperaceae bacterium
AATCGGTAGACGCAGCAGACTTAAAATCTGCAGCCCGCGAGGGCGTGCGGGTTCGAGTCCCGCTCCCGGCACCATGACTGCACCGGCGGCGCGTACGTCGTTCAGCGAGCCGACGACGCTCCCTGCCCCTGGCCCACGGCTGTCGTTCGCCGTAGGGCGCGCACGAGCCCGCACGAACGGGTTCGCAGCCGTCCTCTGACGCCATGTACGATTGTGTTCGGCTCCGTCCAGAACGCGTGCTACGGTGCTTTCCCGAGCGGTTCACGACATCACCAACCACCCGGGGTCGCTCGCGCAGCCAACGTGGTCCGCGCCCGTCGACACGTCGTGGGCCATGCGGGTCGGAGGTTGCACGATGGCGAATCGCGATCTCGACAAAGCGCTTGCGTCGCTCCGCGGTGACCTACAGCGGGTCCAGAAGGACCTTGGTAGGTTGGCGCGCGGTGGCGGCAAAGTCGCACAACAGGCAGGTTCGACGGCAAACGAGGCGAAGGACGCCGCGCTGCAAGCGCTGGAGGCGGAGGCGCGTGGGCTGCTCGACACGGTGAAGGAGATTGGCTCGAGCGCCGTCGCGAGCGGTGAGGACGTCGTGTCGAGCGTCGAAGACCACATCAACGAGCACCCGCTCGCGATGGTCGCGGCGGCCCTCGGCGTCGGTGTCGCGATCGGGCTTCTCATCAGCTGGCGGCGCTGAACCGTGACGCCTCAGCGTTGGCGGCACACGACCGAACCTGCGCGAGGCACAACGTGTGTTAGGTTTTCATATGTTCACCGGGAACCAACGATGGCATACGGCCCGGTGACAGCACCGGCCCTCGGGCGGCACGCCGCCCGTACGCCCTCGATTGTCTCTTAGAGGAGGCACATCATGGCAGATACCGATCTCGACAAGGAACTCACAGCGCTCAAGAAGGAACTCGCGAAGCTTCAGAGCGACGTCGGCAAGCTCGCAGACGACAGCGGCAAGGCTGCGAAGCAGGCTTCAGACACCGCCCGAGAGGCGACGACTGCGGCCGTGGAACGGCTCGAAGCCGAAGCTCAGAAGCTCATGGACAGCCTGCAACAGGCCGGAACCAGCGCCGTCAAGACGGGTGAAGACGCCGTCCATAACGTGCAGGACACGATCCAGGAGCGGCCGCTCGTCAGCGCGGCCGCGGCGCTCGGGATCGGCTTCGTCCTCGGGATGCTGATCAACCGGCGGAGTTAGGCGGTGGTGCAACACGCCGTGGGTCTGCTGCTCGCGGTCGTCGAACTGCTCGAGGCCGAAGCCGAGCGCCTGCAGCTGAACGTCCGCCACCTGCTCGTGAGCGGCGCGGTGGCGGTGTTGGCCGCCATCGTCGCCGGCGGGGCGCTGCTCACGGGCAGCATCTTCCTGACGTGGGCGTTCTACGCCGCGCTGCGACCGCCTCTCGGTGAGGCGGGGGCAGCGCTCGTGGTCGGTCTCACGGTGTGGATCGTGGTTGGAGGTGCGACATGGCTGGTCTTCAGGAAACTGCGGCGCAAGCGGACGCCCGCGTAGCAGCGGCGAAGGCCCGCCTCCTCGCCCTGGCCGACGACGCGCGTCCTGGGTATCACCTGGCGGTACACGCATCGAACCTCGTACGCGAGCGGCCGTGGCAAGGCGTCGGCCTCGCGCTCGTGGCTGGCGTCGCGCTCGGCCTCGCTCCTCGCGAGGTCGTGCGGCGCTTCGCGCTGCTGGCGGCACCAGCCGTCCGTACGCTCGCCGACGTCGGCCTCTTCGAGCACTTCGGCCTCGGAACCCGTGGCCGATCGCAAGGTTCGGCGGGCGTGAGGCGCTCGCGCTAGGCCGCGGCAGCGGTCGCGGCAGCGGAGGTCCATGCACGAGGCACTGAGACCCGTCTGGGCCAACCCGTACGTGAAGGTCCTCTGTGCCATCGGCTTCGTGGTGTTGGCGGTGCTGGTGTTCCGCGCCGTGCATCCAGCCGGCATGCTGTTCCTGGCGGCGTTCGGTCTGGCGTACCTCGTGAGCCCACTCGTCGACTGGCTCGAGGGTCGAGGCGTGCTGCGTGGCTTCGGGGTCGCGCTCGTGGCGATCACGCTGGTCGCGGCGACCTGGCTCGCGTCGCGACTGAGCATCAGCGCTATCAGCACCACGTTCACCGAAGGCGAGGAAGGGATCGCGCTCACCGAGACGGCCAGGGAGTGGTTCGTCGACCTGCCCGACAACGTCGAGCGCCTCATGCCCGACGCCGTGATGCAGTTCATCGCGGGGCCGCTGGCCACCTTCAGCGACGTGCTCGAGCAGCTCGGGAGCATGCTCGTGCCGTACGTCGAGGAGATCACCGGCGCCGTGGTGGGTTTCCTCAGCGGCACGGTGACGGGTGCGATCCAGCTGACGCTGGTGTTGATATTGACGATGTACGTGCTGTACGACTTCCACCGCTTCACCGCCGCGTTCTTCGACGCGATCCCGGAGACCTACCGCGACGGGGTCCGATCGCTCGCCGCGACGCTCGACACGGCGATGGGCGGCTTCATCCGGGGGCAACTCGTGGTCGCCGTCATGGTCGGGTTGATGGTCTACGTCGGGCTGACGATCATCGGGCTTCCGCTGGCTGGCTTCATCGGCTTGATCGCAGGGCTCCTCAACATCGTGCCGTTCCTGGGATCGATCGTGCCCACGATCCCGGCGCTCATCATCGCCATCGCCGGCGGCTGGTGGCAGGTGATCTTGGTGCTGCTGGTGTTCGTCATCGCGAACCAGATCGACAACCACGTGCTGACGCCGCTGGTGCTGTCGCGATCCACGAAGCTGCATCCAGTGACGGTCATCCTGTCCGTGATCGGTGGCTTCGCGTTCGGCGGGCTCATCGCCGCGATCCTGGCGGTTCCGGTGGTCGCCTTCTTCAAGGCGTTGTACGAGGAGCACTACATGACGAGCCGCTTCTATCGCGGCGGATGATCGTGATCAACGGACGCGCCCGCCCACATCGGGGTGGGCGGGCGTTCTTGGTGGTAGCGATGGACGGGCTCGAACCGTCGACCTCACGATTATGAGTCGTGCGCTCTAACCAGCTGAGCTACATCGCCGCGCTTGCCGACGCGAGCGCGTCAGCGCTCCGGAGTATAGCCCGTGGGCGGTGGGGCGGCAACCGCTGCCGGAACGCCCGTCAGAGCTCGGGATCGTCGCGGTACGGAGCCCACTCGGGCTCCTCGGCGTAGAGGAAGCGGTAGTACGACGTCCCCTCCAGCGAGAGCGCGGCAGCTTCGTCGACGACCACGATGCAGCGCGGGTGGAGCTGCAGCGCCGTGGCGCTGATGCGGGCCGTGATCGGTCCCTCCGTCGCGGCGGCGAGCACGTCGGCCTTCGTCTCGCCGGTGACCAGCATCACGATCTCGCGGGCGTCGAGGATCGTGCCGACGCCCATCGTGAGTGCGCGCTTCGGCACGGCCGCCGCGTCGCCGCCGAAGAGTCCGGCGTTCTGCTGCCTCGTCTCGGGCGCCAGGGCCTTCTCGCGGGTCCTCGACATCAGCGACGAGAGTGGCTCGTTGAACCCGATGTGCCCGGTGACGCCGAGCCCGAGGAGCTGCAGATCGATGCCGCCGCATGCGGCGATCCGCGCTTCATACGCCCGTGCTTCGCCAGCGAGGTCGTGGGCCGAGCCGTTGGGGAGGTTCGTCCGCTCCGGTGCGAGCCCGACCGGCTCGAACAGGTGCGTGCGCATGTAGTGGTGGTACGAGCGCTCGTCGTCGGGCGCAAGGCCGACGTACTCGTCGAGATTGAAGGTCGTGATGCGTGACAGGTCGAGCCCGTCGCTGCGATGGGCGGCCACGAGCTCGGCGTAGACCGGGTCCATCGTGCGGCCGGTGGCGCAGCCGAGGACGAGTTCCGGTTTCGCGCGCACGCGGTTCGCGACCAGCCTCGCAACGAGCTTGGCGGCGTGCGCCGGTGTGGGTCTGATGATGATCTCCATGGTGCTCGACATGACGGTACCAAGCGCATGCCGGCGCCGTGACGCTATCGGAGGTTTCACGTCTCGGGCCGGGGGCAGCGGGTAGCATGGCCCATGCTCGAACCCTCCTTGGATCTCTACGGTGAGACGTTCGAACGCGTCGAGGCCGTGCTGGCCAATCTCTTGGTGAAGAGCCACGGCCGCTATGCGCTCATCGTCGACCGCAAGGGGTTCGTGCTGGCGCATCAACGGGCCGTGTGGGCGCCGAAACCCCCGTCGCTCGACTCGTTGGCGACGCTCATCGCGTCGAACCACTCGGCCAACCTGGCGATCGCTCAGCTGTTCGGAGAGAACGCGTTCCACGAGTCCGTTCAGCAGGGGACCGACGTCGGTACGTACGTCGAAGAGCTCGGTTCGGAGGCGCTCCTGGTCACCGTGTTCGACGGCAGCGCCGCGCTCGGGAAGGTCAAGCTGTTCACGAAGCTCGCCGTCGAGCGGATCCGCGAGTTGCTGGCCGAAGAGCGCGGACCGGCACCGACGCTGAACCTCGACGAGGGTTGGAGCGATGGGGCCGTGGCCTTGATGGACGGTCTCTTCGGGAAGCGGACGCAACCATGAGCACCATCAACTTCTCGGCACGCGAGATCAACTTCAAGATCGTGTACTACGGCTGTGGCCTCTCGGGCAAGACGACGAACCTGAAGCAGATCTTCGAGCACGTCCCGGGTGAGAGCAAGGGTGAGATGGTCTCGCTCCAGACCGAGGACGAGCGCACCCTGTTCTTCGACTTCCTGCCACTCGACCTCGGCAAGGTCAACGGCTTCAAGACCCGGTTCCACCTCTACACGGTGCCCGGTCAGGTGTTCTACAACTCCTCGCGGCGGCTCATCTTGCGCGGCGTCGACGGCGTCGTGTTCGTCGCGGACTCGGCGCCGAACCGCTTGCGCGCGAACGCCGAATCGTTGCGCAACCTCCGGGAGAACCTCGACGAGTACAACCTCACGCTGGGCGATCTCCCCTACGTGATTCAGCTGAACAAGCGCGACCTGCCCGACGCGTTGCCCGTCGACATGGTCCGCTCGGTCCTCGATCCGAGTGGGACGGTGCCGGTGTTCGAAGCGGTCGCCGCTGAGTTCCAGGGCGTCGTCGAGCCATTGAAGGCCGTCTCGAAGCTCGTGCTCGAGAAGCTTGCACAGAAGGCCTGATCAGGACTCCACGCCACGCCACGTCGGGCGCGTCACCCGGTACGATGCGTGGCGGCGGTCGTGCGCGCCCGTAGCTCAGTGGATAGAGCAGGGGACTCCTAAGCCTCGTGTCGCAGGTTCGATTCCTGCCGGGCGCACCATCAAGATCCAGCGGCTAGGGCGGTATGTCCGCCACGCTCATACATCCAAAACGCAATCACTACGCACGGTTGGCCGGTGTCACCGCCGGAACTCCACTCCACGGAAGTCCGGCCGCAACCGGTGACCGACGCTCGCTGATCCGACAGTCCTACTCGGCGATGCCGTAGCACCACGCTTCCCCCTGCTCGTGTAGCATCCTTCCTCGCACTGCAAGGTCGAACCTGATCTGCAGTGGCGCCGTGTCGATCCAGGCCCCGACGTGCAGGTGCGGATGCCACGAGTTGCCATCGTTGCCGACCTTGGCAACGACGTCCCCGGCGCGAACGCGCTGCCCCTGCACGACGGCGATGCTCTGCACATGCCCGTACGCGATGAACACGCCAGCGTCTCGTTCGAAGACGATCCTGCCCGCCTGTCCCCCGGAGTGCGACCCCGGTGCGTTCGTCGAGTCTGACGATTGCGTGTGGCGCACCGCGCAGTCGCCCGGCGCGAGCACGTCGTGCATCCATCCGAACCAGTCCTCGTTGCGTTTCCCATCTCCCGCATAGGGGCGCGCCCAGCCGTCGACGAACCGGACGACGATCAGGTCTACACCGATGGCATCGCCGAGCCAGCCCACCTCTGCCTCGGGGTGCTCATGCGCGATGAACGCCTTGTCGAGCGGTGGATGGATGACGACGTCTTGGATCGGCTGGCCTTCGATCCTACGGGTCACAGGACCGCGTGGATCACTCACCGAGCTACCTGCCGGCTTTCGGTCGTCGGCGCACCACGTGCGGTACGTGGCGGCTGGGGCACGGTCAGGACGCCGTTCGCGAGAATAGGCGCCTGACGAGGCGGAACCCGTCGAACAGGACGGAGAGTACGCCGGCGAGGATGAGGCCAGGGATCGTGACGAGTACCGGTAGCCCGAGGGGGTTGGGGAGGAACACCCAGATGGCGGTGATGGCGATGGCCCCGTACAGGACGTGGGCTAGGCGGCTGTCCGGACTGCGGGGACGGAGCACGTGGCCAGCGAACAGGCCGAGGAAAAACGGAAGGGCGACCGGGAGCAACTGTGTAACCAGTCGATCACCTCGGTGACGGCGTAGCGCTTCAGGTGCGGCATCATCGACCTCTCCGTGGCAACGTTGATCGTGAAGCCATCGTATCAATTCTGCGAGTTCGGGACCTGGTTCGTGCGTGGCGGCCGTGCAGCCGTCGCGCAGACGCGCCTCCAGCGTCGACTCGACGCCCTCGAGAACGCTTCAGCCGATGGCCATGGTGCGCCGACCAACCGGGTTCCGAACGTCCACGGTGCGTTCGCCATGCAATGGCTCACGGCGACTCCAAGGGGACGTTTCGTTCACATGCGGCGCTGGACTGGATAGGCGCATCCCACTGGCACCGTGGACACACGCGCGGCGCCGTTCTCGATGGCCTTGCCGGGCGACGCTTCGCTCCTCTTCGCCGGCCTCTTGGAGGGCAGCGCGTTCTTGTGGAACGGCCAGGGTCGTACGTGTAGTTTCCAGCGCGCAATGCGTTCTCGAGCGTGGTGCGGAAGCCGTGGTCGTGTACACCGAGTTCGAAGTGCCCGCGCCGGACCAGCCCCATCGCGGCGACGAGCCCCCTGAACAGTGGTGCCAACACGCCCACCCATGGTTGCGCCATGGCGCACGTATGAACCCGCTTGCAAGCACATCACCAGGTCGAGCGAGGGACAGCATATCGAGGGGCATTGGCTACTGTTAGCTATCGATGCCTATGGCAGTCTCAGTGTTTATATGTTCTGCACGCACTATGTTTCCAATCGATGTCACAGTGGAGAACCATCTTGGTGACGGGAGTGAGCGATGAGTACCCATCAGCGCCTGCACAACAAGGTCCAGCGTCTCCCGCGAGGCAAGCCGCTGCTGCTCGCCACCTTCGAGGACTGCGGAACCCCCACCAGCGTCAGGCAAGCCGTATCGCGCCTCGCCAAGAGCGGCGAGTTGGTGCGCGTCGCGCGCGGCGTCTACGCGCGCCCGAAGCCGGTGCCGCGACTCAAGAACGCTGGGCTGCCGACCGCCGATGCCATCGCGCAGGTGATCGCGAAGCAGAACCACGAACAGCTCGCGCCACACGGCGCCGACCTCGCCCGTCAGCTCGGCCTCAGCACGCAGATGACGATGCAGAACGCGTTCTACACCACGGGCAGTACGCGCAAGGTGCCGCTCCGACACGGAACGATCGCTCTCCAACACGCACCGAGCTACCTGGTCGCGCGACAACACACACCCGCAGGACGAGCGCTGCTCGCCCTCCACCACCTTGGCCCACGCTTCGTGACCACCGACGTGCTGCGCCGCGTGGGCGAGCGCGTCCCGAGCGAGGCGTTCGGCCGCATGAACAAGCGCAGACTTCCCCGCTGGCTCCGCCACGCGGTCACGGTCCTCGAGACCCCCAACGGTGGCTGAAGCCCTGCTCGAGCTCGAGGCGAGCGAGCTCGGAGACATCCTCGATGCCGGCGCCTCCAACGGCCCCTGGGTTCGTGATGTCCTCGAGAAGGACCTCTGGGTCGTGTGGTGCCTCGACACGCCCTTCCGCCAGCCGAACGCTCCGCACTACGCGTTCAAGGGCGGCACCAACCTCAGCAAGGTCTACGGCGTCATCGACCGGTTCAGCGAAGACGTCGACGTCACCGTCAGCACCCAAGACCCACGCATCCTCGGCGACGACGACCCCCTCGCCGACTCGCTCAGCAACAACCGCCGCAACACACTCAACGAGCAGGCCGCAGTGAACCTCAACCGCTTCCTCACCGCCACGGTCGCTCCGTACGTGATCGACCACGCGTCGGCCACGTTGCCGTCGTGGCACCGCCCCGAGGTCATCGCTGAAGGCGCAACGATTCGCATCGTGTACCCGAGCGTGCTCCCGCACGGCAGCGAACCGCCATACATCGAGCGGCAGGTCCTCCTCGAGTTCGGCACGCGAGGCGGCACCGAGCCGCGCGCCCCGCACTCCGTCACCTCGTACCTCGAACAGGCCTTCGAGCCGACAGGCGACCTCACCATCCCCCGCGCCAACGGCGTCATGACGCTCAGCGTCGAGCGCACCTTCTGGGAGAAGGCAACGCTCATCCACGCCGAACTCGGCCGCCCCCATCGAGCCCTCAAGGAACGCTACGTACGACACTGGTACGACCTCCACCGACTCAGCACCCACCTGACGATCGGCCCACACGTATTCGCCGCAGCGTCGGCCCTTGCGCAGGTGATCGACATGAAGACCAAGCAGTTCCGCAGCGGTGGCGTCCATGACGAAGACTGCGGTCGCGGAGCGCTCCGGCTCGCGCCTGATGGTGCACTGCGAACGCGCCTCCGCGATGACTACCGACGGATGCAAGCCTCAGGCATGTTCCTCGCCGAATCGCCCGCCTTCGACGCCATCATCGATCAACTCCACGACCCGGAAGCAACGATCAACGCAACCTATGCCGAGACGCCCGTCGTCTGATCAGCCGTACTCGACGACACTGAGCGGGAACTGCCCAACACTCCTGTACCTTCCACATGCAATCACTGTGCCCGTTTGGAGCCGTACCTCGATCGGCGGGGCTCCCGATGGACGCGTCGCAGGGCGGGAGCGCCGCTACACCGGATCGATCCGGAACGCGCGTGCCGGGTTCGTGACGGTCATCACCTGGATCGATTCGTCCGAGACGCCGAACTCGCGCATGAGCGAGATGAAGCGCTGCGACAGGTCGGTGTACGGCGTCACGTCCCGCCCGTCCGGCTCTCCGACCGAGTACCAGCCCGCGTCGTGCGACAGCAGGATCTACGACTCGAAGCCGGCATCCAGGAGTTGCAGGAGCGTCGACAGCGTGGCGCTGTCGTTCGCTGGGCCGATGCCGTCGAGCTCGATCCAGCACCCCGATCGCGCGACGAGCTCGAGCAGGCCGAAGTCGCTCTCCTGATGCGCGTGGATGAAGATCCACTTCCGCGGCGCGACGCCGTAGCGGTCGAGGATCCTCAACACCTGCAGCGCCGGTACGCCCCGACAGGTGTGCGTTCCGATCGTCATGCCCGTCGCTCGGCTCTTGAGCGCGGCGGCGACGATGACCTTCTGCTGGATCGCCGCGAGCGGCTCGGGTTCGACCGCGGTCTTGATGAAGCCCGGCCGGACGTCGGACCCGTCGATGCCGTCCTGCCACTCGCCGATCCACTGCTCGGCGAGCTCCTCGGCCGACAGCGCGAAGGTCGCGTCGGGGAGGTAGGGCTCCTTGTACTGGCCGGTGTTCGTCACGATGTGCATGCCGGTGCGCAGCGAGAGCTCACCGAGCACGACGGGATCGCGTGCGAGGTACATCGGGCTGCAGTGGCCGCACCGCCGAAGTCCACCATCACGTGCTCGTGCGGGAGCGTGAACCCGAGCCGATCGGGATCGATGGAACCGAGCACCGTCATGATCATCAGGCAACGATACTCGCTACGTGCACCTCCAGCTTCAGAGACCGGGTCACACACCGTCCCACCGACGCAGGGATCGGCCACCCGCTTCACGGCAGCGAGTCGCGATCTCGCACGCCTCGGCGCTCCGCGCGGCGGCAGCGGCACACGCGTCTCACGCGCACGTCGGGTACGACGGTCTTCATGCGTCGCACCCACGTCGTTCCGCCCGCTTCGGCCTCCGTGACGCCGTCTCGACCGCACGCCTCGGCGCTGCTCCGTACGACCGTCGTGCTCTGCGTGCTCCTCGCGACGGCGATCGCAGCCGCGCAGCCCGACGTATCGTCGCCGTGGCGCATCGGAGTGATCACGTCCCAGAGCGCCGGCAGCGCCATCGGTGCCCTCCAGGCGAGCGTGGCCGAGCGCTTCGCCGCGGCGTTCGTCGGCGTCGGCGTGTACGGCGTTCCGCTGGCGATCGACGTGCGTGACGACGCCGGCGATCCGCGGCGCGCCGAGTCGCTCGCCCTGGAGTTGATCGACGAGGGGGTGCTGGCGCTCGTGTGCTGCACCTCGCCGTCGGCGAGCGAACGTGTGAGCACCGTCGCGGAGGCCGCCGGCGTCGTCCTGCTCAAACTCGACGGAACCCCGACCACTGACCACGTGTGGACGCTGGCCCTTCGGGCCGACGCGCGCACGCAGATGACCGCGGCGGCGGTGCACGTCGCAGACGAAGGTAAGTCGGCCATGGCGTTGATGACGCTCGACAACGCGTTCGGCGACGACGCTGCCGAAGCGTTCGAGCGCGCCCTCGCAGACGCCGGGCGAGACCCGGTCGGGACCATCCGGTACCCGCCGTCGGCCACGGTCCTCACACCCGAGGCGCTGTGGGCAGCCACCCGAGAGCCGGGCGCCATCGTCGTCTGGGGCTTGACGACCGACACCGACCTGGCGCTGCGCGGCCTTCGCACGCGCGGCTGGTTCGGACCGGCGTACGTGCGGCCGGAGACGATCGGACCCGCCACGTGGCGGCGACTGACCGCGACGGCGGAGGGCCCGACCGCGCCGCCCACGGGCGGGGACGCGTGGTGGCAGGTCCGCAGCGCCGTCTCCCCCGTGACCGTCTTCGAGTCGTTGTCGGCCGAGCATCCGAACCACCAGGCGGCCGCCGCCGCCCTCGCTCGCATCGATGGGGTCGGCGCGCGTCTCGAACCCATGGAGGTCGCCACCTTGGCGCTGGTGGACGACGCGCTCATGCTCCTCCAGCGCGCGTTCGAAGACGTCGCCGCCTTGGCACTGCCACCGGGCCTCCCGGTCGCCAGCGTGCGGCAGGCCGTGTTGGACGCGCTGATGAGCGCCCCGCCTCGATCGCTCGCGGCCGGCACCTACCAGGCGCGCTCCGGAGATCCGCGCATGGCGCGCTGGCAGGGCCTCGTGGTGGTCATGACGCGGTGAGCGCCGGCGCGTCCACGGCCCTGGAGGTCGGGTACGTGCGTCGTCCCGGTCCTGCGTCCGGGGCCGCGGCGCGTCCACGGTAGACTGCCGCGATGAGCGTCCGCGTGGA
>PWQI01000396.1 GCA_003556805.1 Trueperaceae bacterium
GCCGCGGTGATCGACAGGCTCCCCGCCAGCACCTGGCTGCCGAGGTACGCGAGCAGCCCCAACAGCGCGACGGCGCCGGTCACCTGGCTCGTGAGGTCGGCCCGCACCGTCGCCAGGAAGCGCTGCGCGAAGCTCCGAAGCCGCTCCTGCACCGTCGCGGTGTGCTCGAAGGCGTCATGGATCGCGGCCGCAGGATCGTGCGGCCGTGCCGCAAACGTGTTCGTCAGGGTGCGCGTCTCGCGCGAGGCCGGCTTGCCCAGCGCCTCGAAGCGCTTCGTGGCCTGGACGGCAGCCATGTTGACCAGGTAGTACACCGGCAAGGCTCCCACGACCACCAGGGTGACGACCGCAGCTGCCGTCGGCTGCAGCCAGACCAGAGCAGCGATGCCCCCGATGAAGGTGAGCAGCAGCACGGGCGCCTCGAACGTCTGCCGCACCACGAGGAAGCAGCGCCGCGCGTACCCGCTGCGCAGACGGCCGACCGCCGCGCGCAGGTGGCGATCGCTCCGGAAGTCGAGCGGGTGGGGCGGGAGCCCGCCGTAGGTCGCGACGGCGCTCGCCGTCAGGTACGCCAGCAAGTCGCTCGCCACGGCGACGGCCGTCGCCCGCGCGGCGAACACGGCCGCGGCGCCGACGACGACCATCAGGCCCGCCACCGCGGCGAGGACGGCCGTCGGCGTGCCGTTGCCGGTCGATACCTCGATGCCCGCGATGCCGATGCTGCCACCGGTCTCCAGTACCGACACGAGGGCGAACACCGCCGCCATGCCGGCGCCGATGAGGGCGACGCCGACCGCCGATGCGGCGAACGCGAACAGCGCCCGCCGACGGTAGCGCCGGAAGATGATCCCGAAGAGCCAGCCGACGGCGCCGAAGTACCGTCGCGCCTGCCGCTGCAGGCCCTGCAGCCGCGCCCTCATCGCGTCGTGAGCTGCGGGCGCGGCACCTCAGCGCGTCCCTGGGATCAGGTCCAGCAGGTCGGCGATGGGGAGCATGTCGGCGTCGGCCTCGGCTGAGCGACCGTGCCGCAAGATGGAGCGGGCGGTGGCGAGCATGGCCGGGTAGGCACTGCGCAGCAGGTGGTTGGCGTAGATCACCACGTTCACGCCCCGAGCGGCGAGCTCGTCCTCGGTGACGGTGTTGTAGCTCGACGGCACGGCCACCAGCGGCCCCCGCTGCGGGAGGTCGGCGTAGGCCTCGCAGAAGGCGAGCACCTCGTCGGGGCGCGGGCTGCGGCTGTGGATCATGATGCCGTCGGCGCCAGCGTCCAGGTACGCGCTGGCACGCGCGAGGGCGTCGTCCAAGCCCTGCCCGAGCACCAGGCTCTCCACCCGGGCGATGATCATGAACTCCGGCGTCGCCTGCGCGGCCTTGCCGGCGCGGAGCTTGTGGGCGAAGTCCTCGACGCTGGCCTGCGACTGCGCCACGTCGGTGCCGAAGAGCGAGTTGCGCTTCAGCCCCTGCTTGTCCTCGACGATCACCGCCGACACGCCGAGGCGCTCGAGGGTCCGCACCGCGAAGGCGAAGTGCTCCGGGCGCCCGCCGGTATCGCCGTCGTACACGATGGGCTTGGTCGTGACCTCGAGGACGTCGTTGAGGGTGACCATGCGCGAGGTCAGGTCGACCGCTTCGATGTCCGGCTTGCCCTTGGCCGTCGAGTCCGTGAGGCTGCTGGCCCACATGCCGTCGAACTCGCGTCTGCCGCGATCGTCCGCATGCACGAGATGCTCGACGATCAGGCCGGTGAGGCCGCTGTGGACCTCGAGCAGCCGCACCAGCGGCTTGGCGCCGAGCAGGCGCCGCAGGGCCCGCAGCCGGATGGTCGGGGTGGTGCCGACCTCGCGCATGGCGCCGTGCAGCTGGGTCGACGAGATGCCCTCGGTGTAGGGCACCTCGACCAGTTCGCCACCCCACTCGGCGAGCGCCTCGATCACGCGCTCGCGCGTGCGCCGCTGCGGTCCGCTGCGCCAGTCGTCGCCGTGCACCACGTAGTCGGGCCGCAGGGCGCGCAGGTTGGGGACGTAGTCGAGCGTCGTCTGGGGCACCACCTTGCGCACGTAGCGGAGGCTCTCCACCACGGCGAGGCGCTGCTCGAAGGTCATGAAGGGGACGCGCTTGTAGCTCGCGATGGCGGCGTCGGTCAGCAGGCCGACGGTCACGTCGCCGAGCTCGGCAGCGCGACGCAGCACGTTCAGGTGCCCGGGGTGGACGAGGTCGGCGCTCATGCCGACGTAGACGGTCTTGCTCACGCAATCACTCCTGCGCGGCGGTCGCCGCCGGCCGTCACTCTACCCGACGCTCGCGCCGACCGCGCCCGGGCGGTCGTTGCCACGGCCCGTCTCAATACGCCCCCTCGCGCCGGAGCACCACGCCCACGGTCCGCGCCAGGATGACGAGATCGAGCCAGACCGACCAGTTGCGTACGTAGTACGCGTCGTACTCGACCCGTTCCGGGTAGGGCAGGCGCGAGCGGCCGGAGACCTGCCAGTAGCCGGTGATGCCCGGCGGCACCGCGGTGAAGAGCGCGAAGTCCTGTCCGTAGTGCTGCACCTCCTCGTCGACGATCGGTCGTGGGCCGACCACGCTCATCTCGCCGCGCAGCACGTTCCAGGCCTGCGGCAGCTCGTCGAAGCTGGAGCGCCGCAGCCAGCGACCCACCCGGGTGATGCGCGGGTCGTGCTCGAGTTTCTGGTGCCGCGCCCACTCTTCGCGGGCGCGGGGGTCGTTGGCGAGCACGGTCGCGAGGACCTCGTCCGCGTCCCGGACCATGGTGCGGAACTTCCACATCCGGAAGCGACGACCGCCGCGGCCGATGCGC
>PWQI01000196.1 GCA_003556805.1 Trueperaceae bacterium
CCCTCGCGCTCGATGATGTCGATCACGCGGCTGCCGATCGCGGCCGCCACCGGGTGCCCGGAGTAGGTGTGGCCGTGGCGGAAGTCGTCGCGCCTCGAGCGGAACGCATCGAACATCTCGTCGCTCACCAGCAGCGCGCCAAGCGACGCGTACCCCGCTCCGGTGCCCTTGGCCGTGGCGATCAGGTCGGGCAACACGTCGGCCTGTTGCATCGCCCACCAGGTGCCCGAGCGGCCGTTGCCGCTCATCACTTCGTCGGCGATGAACACGATGTCGTGCTCGTCGCAGATCGCGCGGACACGGCGCCAGTACGCGGGCTCGGCAGCGGCTCCCGGGGCGCTCGAACCGACGATCGGCTCTGCGATGAACGCCGCGATCTGTGCGGCGCCCTCGGCCTCGACCACGCGCGCCAGGTCTTCGGCGCACTCGAGCGTGCAGCGCCTGTCGGCGTGGCACCAGGTGCAGCGGTACGGGTAGCACGGCGCGATCTTCGGCTCGATGCGCATCAGCGCCGTGAACGGCGCCGTTCGCTCTGCCTGATCCGTGACGGCCAGCGCGCCCAGCGTCGCACCGTGATAGCTCGTGCGCCGAGACACCACCTTGATGCGCTCGGCGCGGCCGTGTGCGAGGTGGACCTGCCGGGCCAGCTTGATCCCCGCCTCGACCGACTCGCTCCCGCCGGAGGTGAAGAACACACGACTGAAGCCGGCCGGGGCACGAGCGATCATCTTCTCAGCGAGTTCGATGGTGGGGCGCGTGATGAACGCACCGGGGTGCGCGTACGCGACGCGGGTGGCCTGCGCGTGCAAGACGTCGGCGAGTTCGGTCCGGCCGTGGCCGACCGATGCAACGGCGGCCCCCGCAGCTGCGTCGAGGTATGCGCGGCCGTCCTCGCCATAGAGGTACACACCGTCCGCGCGGTCGATGACGATCGGTACGCGCGAGAGGTCGCGGAGGAAGACCGGTCCGTCGAGCAGCGACCCGGTGCTCACGTCAACGCACCAGCAAGATGGGGACCTTCACATGGCGCGACACCTTCTCCGCCGTGCTGCCGAGGGTCGGACGCGTGAGCGTTCCTTGGCTGTGCGCGCCGATGACGATGAGGTCGGCGAGCTCACGCTCGGCCATCTGGACGATCTCACGCCACGCCGAGTGCTCACCGTACTTGACCACCAGGCGACTCGGGACGCCCTCGGGGAGGTGCTTCGCTGCTTCCTGCAGCAGCTCCTTGCCGTGTTCCGTGGCGGCCTTGCGGAGCTCGCCCGGAGGCAGGTAGAAGCCGGCCTGCAGCGCGTAGGTCGGCGGTGGCGGCACGACGTGGAAGAGGATCACGTCGCCCTGGAGGTCCTGCGCCAGACGGCCACCGATCTGCACGGCGGGGTGCGCGTGGCTGTCCTCGTCGATCGCGATCAAGAGCGTGTCGAACACCTGGAGTCCCTTCAGGCCGCTGCGGCCAGGCGCATCCGGTGGCGTTGCGCCAGGAGGATCAGGACCACGAGCGCGATCCCGATGGCGTCGGTGAGGAACGTCGGCTGGATGAGCATCACGGCGATGGCGAGCAACACGATCTGCTCGTACCAGCGCGTCTTGGTGAGCATGTAGCGCTGCGTGCCAGCGCCGAACGCCAGCATCCCGAGCACCGCCGAGAGGAACACCCACAGGCCGTCGAGGAACGTATCGACGCCGAACAGCAGGAGCCGGGTGTTGAAGATGAACATGAACGGCAAGATCGCCGTGCGCATGTCGTACGTGAACCCCTGGATGCCGGTACGGATGGGGTTCGAGCGGGCGATCGCGGCCGCCGCGTACGCCGCCAGGCCGACCGGCGGGGTGTCGTCGGCGAGGATGCCGAAGAAGAAGACGAACAGGTGCGCCGCGAGCAGCGGGAAGCCGAAGCCGAACTGCTGGCCCAGGCTGTAGATCACCGGGGCCGTGAGCGTCGCCATGACGATGTAGTTCGCCGTGGTGGGCAGGCCGAGGCCGAGGATGAGGCTCGCGATCGCGGTGATCACCAACACGACCGAGAAGATCAGCAGGTTCTGGACGGCGTCCGGGTTGCCCTGGAAAAGCGTCACGATCGGTAGGACGATCACGCCGATGGCGTTGGCGATCGACGTCGCGAGCGTTTGGATGATCTCGGTGAGGCGCAGCCCCAGTCCGGTGAGGTTGACCGTGCCGACGACGATGCCTGCCGTCGAGACGGCGACGGCGATCCCGACCATGTTGCGTGCACCGGCTTCGAGGCCGCGGATGACGTCGACGACGCCGGACGTGATCGCAGGCAGCACCGGTTCGCCACGCAGTCGCGCCTTGATCGGCGCCTGGGCGAGCATCAGGAACACCATCGTGACGATCTCCCACATCACCGCGAAGGCGGGTGACGACCGCATGAACACCAGGTAGTAGATCAGCACCCCGAGCGGCGCGAGGTAGTGGATCCCCTCGACGAAGGTCTTGAGCCGCGGTGGCAACTGCGCGCGCGGGATGCCGGCGAGCCCGAGCTTCAAGGCCTCGAGATGGACGATGTAGAAGAGCGCGATGAACGAGATGACGGCCGGGATGGCGGCTGCACGGATCACGTCGAAGTAGGGGAGGTTGGTGAACTCGGCGATGATGAACGCCGCGGCTCCCATGACCGGCGGCATCAGCTGGCCGTTGGTCGACACCGCCACCTCGATGCCGGCGGCCTTGTGGCCGGGGAACCCGGCGCGCTTCATGAGCGGAATGGTGAACGTGCCGGTGGTGACGACGTTGGCGAGCGACGATCCCGACACCATGCCGGTCATGCCCGAGGCGACGACCGAGGCCTTGGCGGGGCCGCCGCGGTAGGTGCCGAGGAAGGCGTTCGCCAGGTCGATGAAGTACTTCCCCGCGCCGGCGCGGTCGAGCATGCTGCCGAAGAGCACGAACAGGAAGACGAACTGTACCGACACCCCGAGCGCGACGCCGAAGACGCCCTCGGTGGTCACGTACATCTGGCTGATCAGCCGTTCGACGGGGTATCCCCGGTGCGAGATGAGGTCGGGCAGCGGCAAGTTGATGAGTCCGCGCGGCCCGGTCAGTGCGTAGAGCAGGAACACGCTCGCCACGATGGCGAGGGCCGGTCCCAGGCTGCGCCGCGTCGCCTCGAGCAGCAGGAGGATCGTCACCGTCCCGAGGACCACCTCGCGCTGGATCGGGATGCCGAAACGGGTCTGGATGCCGTGGTAGTCGATGACGAGGTAGAGCACGCCGAGCCCTGCCACCACCGCAGCGATGAAGTCGTACCAGGGGATGTGCCTGGCACCGTCACGGCGCCGGGCCGGGAAGACGAGGAACGCGAGGACGATGGCGAACGCGAGGTGGAACGCTCGTGCACGCGTGGCGTCCATGACGAACACGGACGCGATGCCGAGCTGGAACAGCGACCAGGCGATGGCGATCGCGAAGATGACCCAGACCATGAGCTGGCCCGGTTCGCGTCCGCCGGCCTCGGCCTCTTCGACCATCTTCGCGGCGGCAGCGGCGCCCTCGTCCTTTGCCGCCTCCGCCATGACCTCCTCGACCGTGAACGAGGTCGGTTCCACCTGGTCGTCGCTCGCACGCTCGTCCACGGCGCCGGGATGCGCGTCGGCCTGGTGCCGATCGTCGTGCGGACCGCGCTCGTCGTCCTCGCGTTCGGGTGTACGGGCCATGGGCGCTCCTTCGCCTACGTTGCCTAGTCGCCGGATTGTCGTCTCTCATCAGCCTACGACACGCCCGGGGCGCCGCGATCGATGCGGCGCCCCGGGCGCTCGTGCATGCCGTCGTCTCACGGCCCGGTGATGCCGGGCTGAGGACCTACTGCCTTAGAAGAGGCCGGCCTCCTCGAAGGCACGCTGGGCGCCCGGGTGGAGCGGGGCGCCGAGACCGCTGAGGAAGTCCTCGGGGGTGAGATCCGCCAAAGCCGGGTGCGTGGCCTGGAAGCCTTCGAGGTTGTCGAGGACGGCCTTGACGATGTTGTAGGCGTTCTCCTCGGAGAGGTCGGTGCTCGCCACGAACAGCGCCTTGACGCCGAAGAGCGTGACGTCGTCGGGCTGGTTGCCGTAGGTGCCGCCCGGGACGGTGGCGAACGCGTAGTACGGGAACTCGTCGATGAGCGTTTGGAGCTCGGGGTCGTCGAGCGGCACGACGTCGACGTCGGCCGTGGCGGTGATGTCGCGGATCGCGCCGCCGCCGATGCCGACCGTGTAGAAGAAGCAGTCGATGCGGCCGTCACGCAGGAAGTCCGGCTGCTCCGCGGCTACGAGGTACTCGGCCGAGAAGTCCGCTTCGGTCATGTCGAACGCGTCGAGCATGGCCAGCACGGTGTTGTAGATGCCCGAGCCGGGGTTGCCGATCGACACGCGCTTGCCGGCGATGTCACGGAAGCTCTCGACGTTGGCGCTCGATTGGCAGATCAGGTGCATGGGCTCGGCGTGCAGGCCCATGATCGTGCGGAGGCCCTCGAACGCCTCGCCGTCGAACGTGCCGGTGCCGTTGTACGCCTGGTACGTCACGTCGGACTGCGCCAGGGCCAGGTCGAGTTGACCGGCCTGGATCGCGCGGACGTTGAAGACCGAGCCGCCGGTCGACTCGACCGTGAGCCGCAGACCGACGTTCGCCTCGTTCACGTAGCGCGCGGTGGCGCCGCCGACGGGGAAGTAGACGCCGACGACGCCGCCGGTGCCGATGGTGAGGAACTGCTGGGCGTGGGCGACGCCGAGGAACGCGACCGCGGCGCTTGCGATGATGGTAATCAAACGCTTCATGGTTTCTCCTTGGGGTAAGCGACGAGATGGTCCGTGGACGGCAGCACGTGACCGGGATGGGTATGTTAGTACGGATACCACGCACGTCGCGCCACGGTCAAACGTCCCGCCTTCGGGTACGCTTCATGAAGCGTGTCGAGGATCCCGCCATGGCTCGTTGCGATGTTCGCCGGCATGCTGGCCGCTGCAGCGGTCGGCGGGCTCGGAGCGAACGCCTTCGTCGCGTTCGTCGCAGCCGTGACCGGCGGCCTGCTCGCGTGGCGTGTGGTCCACGCGCCGCCGTGGACGCGAGCCGGCCGTGCATCATGGGTCGCCGCCGCCCGCGGTTGGCGTCAGGCGCGGGCCGGCCTGGCGTCGTTGGTGCGCGGTCGTCGAGTGGGCACCCGCTGGTCGCCACCAGGCGGCGTCGGTGACGCGGCGTGGGGGCCCGTCGCTGCGCCGCCGCCACCGGAGGTGGCACCGGGCGCTCGCGTCGCGGTGCGCTGTGAGGTCGCCAACGAGCGCATGCAGGTCTGGCACTCGATGGCCACGCGGCGCGCGTACGAGGTGCCGAGCGAGCGGGGCCTCCCGGGTGCCGAGCCCGGTACGGAGGCCGACTTGGTGTTCGAACGCGGTCGCCCGAGGGTGCTGCGCCGACCGCTGAACTGACGAATGGCGCATGCTCGAGTCAGGCGAGGTCGTCCTGGGCGGGCGCCGTAGGGGCGTGCCGATACGGCCCTCACGCCTCGACGTCGTGCGTGTCCGGCAGCGTCACGCGGGGGAGTTGCATCGTCACCGCGAGCGCGAGCAGTGCCAGCAGGCCGCTCATCGCGAACGATGCCGACAAGCCCGACGAGAGCGCGGCACGCGCTGCGCCGATGACGGCCTCCACTGCGTCTGGGGCGAGCTCGACGCTCAGGGCGGCTCTGGCCGCCGCCAGCCGGACGGGGTCGGTGAGGGTGTTGGGAGACGTCACGAGCGCGGTGGTCTCGGCGCCAAGATCGGCGACACCAGGGAGCGTGGCGAGGCCGACCTGGAGATGGGCTGCGATGATCGCTCCGGCGACCGCCACGCCGATGGTCCCGGCCATCTGGCGTGCGAACTGGTTCGCGCTCGTCACCGTTCCGAGTTGCGTTCGAGGAGCCGCGACCTGGGCGACGACGATGAACAGCGACATGAGTGGACCGAGGCCGAGGCCGATGAGGATGCTGACGGCGATCACCGTCGCCGCCGGTGTCGTGGGCCCCAGCAGCAGCGTTGCGGCGGCGTAGCCGAGGGCCGTCAACACCGCCCCGGCGACCAGCCACCACCAGTAACGGCCCGTTCGTGTCGCGTACGCACCGCTCACGGCCGTTGCAGCGACGAACCCCAACATCAACGGCGACAAGACGAGACCGGAGGCGGAGGCGCTCGCTCCGAGCACGCCCTGTACGTACAGAGGAAGGTAGAACACGGCGACGAACATGCCCACGCCTACGAGGGCGCTCCCCAGGCTCGTCAGTCCGATCACGCGTTGCCGCAGCAGCGCCAGCGGTACGACGGGGTTCGAGGCGTGACGTTCGTGCATCAGCAAGACCGCACCGAACAGCAGGCTCGCGGCGAACAGGGCGAGCACCGTGGCGCTGGCCCACGTGTGGCTAGCGCCCCCGAGGCTCAGCGCGACCAACAGCGGGGTGGCCGTGGCGATGAGCAACAGTGAGCCGAAGACGTCGATGCCGCCGCTCCGATCGGTGGCTCCGTGCGGAACGTAGCGACGGACGAGCTCGAACGAGACGATCGCCACCGGGACGACGACGAAGAAGACCCACCGCCACCCAAGGGTGTCGGTGATCACCCCACCGATGACCGGACCGATCACCGACGAGACCCCGAAGACGCCACTCGTGATCCCCTGGTACGCACCGCGCTCGCGTGGCGTGAACAGGTCGCCGAGCACCGCCCACGTCATGCCCATCAGCGCACCGCCGCCCAGGCCCTGCACTGCGCGCATCGCGACGAGTTCGAGCATGGTCTGAGAGAACCCGGCAGCGACCGATGCGAGCGTGAACACGACGATGCCGAAGAGCAGGATCGGCTTGCGTCCATAGCGGTCGCCGAGACGGCCGTAGACGGGGATCGACACGGTCGAGGTCAGCGTGAAGGCCGTGAACGCCCAGGCATACAGAGCGAACCCGTCGAGCTCCGCGATGATCCTCGGCAGCGCGGTGCCGACGATCGTCATGTTGGTCGAAGCCAGTGCCAGCACGGCTAGGACGCCGCCGAACGCGAGTCGGGTGGCGGCGGGCAGCGGCCTCAACGCTCGTCCATGGTGATGCCCTCCAGCGCCTCGAGCAGCGCGCTCATGTGCGCTCCTGTCGTCGCAACGAGAGCGGGATCGAGCGTTGGGTAGGCCTCGTCGAACCCTGCCTCGGTGAGGTCGAGGCAGCGTTCGATGGTGCTGCTACCGGTTGGCGTCAGGCGCAGCACCACCGCACGTCCGTCGTTGGGTGCTTGGGCACGCTCGAGCAACCCCCGTCCGACGAGGCGATCGATCGACCGCGACACGCTCGGTGGCGCCATGTTCACGCGCTCGGCGATCGCGTTCGGCCGGTCGATCCCCAGCAGGACGGAGCGCAGCACGTACATGTCGTTGCTGCTGAGGCCCATGTGGCGTCGAACCGGTCGGTCGATCAACCGGTCGACGAGTCGAGCGAGCCTCACGGCGTCCCTCATGAGCCGCAACGTCGGGCTGTTGGCGAGTCGTGGGCTCGGTTCCATCAGACCTCAAGGTACCGCGGCCCGAGTCGACTCGGGCCGCGGTGGAACGATGGGGATGGGGGCGGTCGACGCCGGGACGGCGCCGGAAGCGCGTCAGGCAGGCACTGCCTCGCCGGCCTCTACCGACTCGGCGGCGGTGACCTGGACGTCGAGACTGAGCTTGACCTCTTCGCTCACGAGGAGCGCCCCCGCCTCGAGGATCTGGTTCCAGTGCAGACCGAACGCCTTGCGGTTCAAGACGGCGCTGGCCGTCGCCGCGCGGCGCCGCAGGCCGAACGGATCGGTGATGGCCGCGCCGATCTCTGCGTCGAGGTCGATGCGGTGCGTGACGCCGTGCATGGTGAGGTCTCCTGTGACCACGAACCGGTCGCCACCATTGGGCGCGATCGCGGTGCTTCGGAAGGTGATCGCCGGGTTGGCGGCGGCGTCGAAGAAGTCCCCGCTGCGCAGGTGTGCGTCTCGATCGGCGTTGTTGGTGTCGATCGAGGCGGTCTCGATGTCGACGACGATGGCGCTGGGGCGACCGTCAGCGCCGGTCTCGACCGTGCCCTCGAAGGCGTTGAAGCGCCCGCGGACGGTAGAGAGGCCCATGTGGCGGACGGAGAACTCGATCTGCGTGTGGGTGGGGTCGATGGTCCATACGGTGGACATGCGGGGCTCCTCGGTGGTGATGCTGTGATTTCGCGCCCGGGCTCGATGCTAGGCAACGGGCACACCATACGGGTGAGCGCTTGAGATTGTCAAGCGGTCTATGTGGCGACGTGCATGACATGCTATGGTGGAAGCATGCATGCGCACGATCACAGTCTCTGCCCGGTGTACGACAGCATCGAGCTGCTCCAGGAGAAGTGGGTCTTGCACATCATCCGGGCGCTGCTCGGCGCGCCTCACGGCTTCAACGAACTCGCGCGGGCCGTGGGCGGCGTCAACACGACCACGCTCGCCGCGCGCCTCGACCGCCTCGAGCGCGAGGGCATCGTCAGCAAGACGATCGAGTCGACCATGCCGCCGCGTACCCGCTACGAACTCACCGACGCCGGGGTGGCGCTCCAAGGCGTGATCGAGGCGATCGACGCGTGGGCGCGCGAGCACATGCGCCGGTGTCAGGCCGACGCGGTCGCGACGGCCGCGCCCGAACCGACCGTCGCATCGCACTGAGCCGGCCCGTCGTCAACGGACGCGAGCGACCCTCACCTCCTCGGTGACGGGTCGCTCGCAACGCAGCAGTCGTGGCGCCTTCAGGCGCGGGTGATCCAGTCAGCGAGCAGGCGGACGCCGTACCCGCTCGGCCCCTTGACGCGGTACCCGTCGCTCTCCTCGACGGCGTGGACGCCGGCGATGTCCAGGTGCACCCAGGGGTACTGCGTGAAACGCTCCAGGAAGGCGGCTGCGACGCACGCGCCGCCGGCCGCTTTGCCCGACGAGTTCTTCAGGTCTGCGACGTCGCTCTCGAGCGCCGTGAGGTACGCGGGCCACAACGGCATGCGCCAGACGCGCTCCGCGACCCGCTCCGCCGACGCGGTCAGGTTCTGCGCGAGCGTGTCGTCGTTGGAGAAGAGCCCGGCCGCATGCGAGCCGAGCGCCACGTTGACCGCCCCGGTCAGCGTGGCGAGATCGACGACGGCGCGTGGCTTGTAGCGCTGGGCGTACGCCAGCGCGTCGGCGAGGATCAAGCGCCCCTCGGCGTCGGTCGAGATGATCTCTATGGTCGTTCCGTTCGCAGCGGTCAACACGTCCGACGGCCGGTAGCCCGCCGCGTCGATGACGTTCTCGGTCGCCGGGATCAGCGCCACGACCCGGCGAGGTGACCGCAGGCGCCCGATGGTTCGCATCGTCCCCAACACGGCAGCCGCGCCGGCCATGTCCTGCTTCATGCTTTCGAGGCCCTGTCGACCCTTGATCGACAGGCCGCCGGAGTCGAAGGTGACACCCTTGCCGACGAGCACCAAGGGCGCTTCCTTGCCTCCACTCGGGTCGTGCTCGAGCACGATGAAGCGAGGCTCGTAACCGGCCGCCTTGGCGACACCCAGGAACGAGCCCATGCCCTCAGCCTCTGCCCAGGCACGATCGCCGATGGTCACGGCGAAGCCGTGGTCCTTCGCGAGGCCGCGGGCGACCTCGGCCAGGTGCTCGGGCGTGGCCACGTTGGCGGGGTGCTGCACGAGCGTGCGGGCCAGGCGTGTCCCCTCGGCGACGGCGTCGCCCCAGCGAACGCCGTCTCGTAGCACCTCGAGTTTGCCCGCGTCCTCGTCGACCAGGGTGAACGACTCGAGACCGTCGTCCGCCAGGTAGCGGTACAGGCCCAAACGGGCGCCCTCGACCGTCGCTTTGGCCGCCTCGCCCAGTGCCAAGGCGTTGACGCCGGCACCGTGCGCGACGCTCGCAACGCTCTTGGATCCGAGGTCGCGAGCACGCCGTGCGGCCACCGCCGACGCGGCGCGCGCTGCCTCGGCACCGAAGGCGTTGGCGGGGCCGAGTCCGGCGACGAGGACACGGTGTGCGGCTATCGCGCCGCGCGGGTACAGGACCGTCACCTCGCCACTGCGACCGGTAGCGTCGCCGGATGCGATCAACTCGCTGATGGCGCCCCTGAGGGCGCGGTCGACCGAGGCGGTGACGCCCGACGGTGGCGTGGTGCGTTCGAACAAGTTCACGACGAGCGCATCGACGGCGATCGTCAGCGGGTTCACGGAGGCTGCAGAGACGTCCATGCGTCGAGCGTACCAGCGCCCGATGCCGCTGCGGGGACTCGGGACCGGCGTCGCGGCACAGGTCGAGTGCAGGCTCAACGCGCCAGCGGAGCCAGCAGCGTGAGCAGGAGCGGCAGCGTCACGAGCGACACCAGCGTGCCGAGGACCACGGTGCGACCGACCTGGTCGGCATCGCCTCGGAACGCAACGGCCAGCATGGCGAGGTTGATCGCCGTCGGCATCCCCGCGAGCAGCGTCAAGACGGCAAGGTCGAGGCCCCGCAGACCGACGAGGGCCCCGAGCGCGAGCGCGACGGCGGGCATGGCGACGAGCTTCAGGCCGACGGACGTCACGTTCAGACCGTTCGGCCGAACGACGCGCGCTCGGCTCATCTGGATCCCGAGCGAGAGCAGGACGAGCGGCACCGCCGCATCCGCCAGCAGGCCCACCGCCCGTTCGAGCCCGAGCGGCAGCGTCGCGCCGAGGGCGCTCGCTGCGACACCGGCCACTGCGGCCCATAGGACGGGGAACGTGGCGATCGTGCGGAGTGCCCGGCGCGCCCCGACGGCCTCGCCGACCAACACCGGCCCGAGCGCGAACATCGACAGGGCCGTCGCGACGTACAGCACCAACGCTCGCTCGAGGCCCGCCTCGCCGAACGCGAAGAGGCTGATGGGCAGCATCATGTTCGCGGCGTTGCCGAACAGCAGGCTACCCACGAAGGCCCGGCGCACCGCTGCCGGCCAGCTGCGCCCGATCACGAAGCCCAGCGCGGCCATGGCCACCAGCGTCGCCGCGTATGCGCCGAGCAGCCGACCGATCGCGTCCGGCGCCAACGTCATCGACGCCAGCGTCTGGAAGACCAGCGCCGGCACGGCGGCGTAGATGGCCAGCTGCGTCACCGGTCCGACGTCGATCGAGAACCGTCGAGCGAGGACGGCGCCGACGGCGATCAGGCTGAAGACGGGCACGACCACGGAGAGCAAGACGTCGGCGATCACCGGCGCAGCGTACGCCGAGAGCGGGCGTGA
>PWQI01000318.1 GCA_003556805.1 Trueperaceae bacterium
CGGACCGTCGGAGGATGACTGCGCCGCCGCCGGCCTTGGTCGTGCGATGCGCACATGCGGCGCACCGATCCCTCCCTGATGCCTCCCGAGACCAACCGAGTGTGACGCAAGCAGGTCGGTCTTGACAGATCGCCAGGATGTCCCCTAGGCTCTTGGAATCAGTTCCACTGGAATCGGTTCCACCAGGAAGGGCACCCTGACGTGGCAGTGAAGAAGCCGTCTATCCACGACATCGCCAAGGCCGCAGGCGTCGGTGTAGGGACCGTCTCACGCGTCCTGAACGAGCGGCCCAACGTGGCCGAGGCGACGCGCGTCAAGGTCGAGTCCGTCATGGAGCAGCTTGGCTACCGTCCCACCTTCGCCGCTCGTCACATCCGCACGGGCCGCTCTCAGCTCTTCGGGTTCCTGACCGACCAGGTCACCACCACGCCCTTCGCGCACGACCTCATCAAGGGCGCCCAGGCGCGTGCCCGTCAGGCCGATCGCATGCTCATGGTGATCGACGCCGACGGTGATGACCGAGTGCGCGAACAGGCCGTCGCCAACCTGATCGAGCGCGGCGTCGAGGGCATCGTCTACGCCGCGATGTTCCACCACGAGGTCCACGTCCCGAAGGCGCTGCATGAAGTCCCGACCGTGCTCGTGGACTGCTTCACGCTCAAACGGGACTTCGCGTCGGTCGTGCCTGACGAGGTGCGCGGCGGCCGCGAGGCCACCGAGCGGCTGCTCGAGGAGGGACACCGACGCATCGCCATGGTCACCAACGATGCCCTCTCGACTGGCTACCCCGCAGCCATGGGGCGCCTCGAGGGCTACAAGGAAGCACTCGCCGAGGCCGGGGTGCCCTTCGACGAGGCGCTCGTTCGGGAGGGGTCGGGCAACGCCGACAGCGGCTACCGCTGGGCACACGACCTGCTCGACGCCGACGACCCTCCCACGGCGTACTTCTTCGGCACCGACCGCATGGCCATGGGCGCCTACTTCGCGTTCACCGAGGTGGGTCTCACCGTCCCCGGCGACGTGTCGGTGGTCGGGTTCGATGACCAGCACTACATCGCCGACGCCTTGCGCCCGGCCCTGACGACGATGGCACTGCCACATGCGGCCATGGGCCGCTGGGCCATCGACCACCTCCTGACCGCACCCTGGGGCGAGGACCGCCCGCCACCCCAGCGGCGCCTACCGTGCCCGATCGTCGAGCGTGGCTCCGTGGGACGCGTCCCTGCGAGCGACGCCGGAGAGGAGCCCTGACTGGACGCACCCGATTGATGGCTCGAGTCCGAGACGGGCCACTGCGCCTCGGTCCGTCGCCCCGATGCCCGCCAGGTGGCCGGCATCGTTACGAAGAACGGAGAGGAAACATCATGACAACGACGAAGCGGTACCTCACAGCGCTGCTCGCCGCCCTCGCACTGAGCGGCGTCGTGTTCGCGCAGACCACCCTGAGCCTCTGGTACCACGGCGCCGGCAACGAGGTCGAGCGAGCGATCATCGTCCAGATCATCGACGACTTCAACGCCTCGCAGGACGACTGGCGCGTCACGCTCGAAGAGTTCCCCCAACTCGCCTACAATCCGTCGGTCGTCTCCGCCGCGCTCGCCGGCAACCTGCCCGACATCCTCGACGTCGACGGTCCGGTGATGCCCAACTGGGCCTGGGCCAACTACATGCAACCGTTGAGCCTGTCGGACGGCGTGCTCGATGGCTTCCTTCCCAGCGTGATCGGCGAGTGGCAGGGCCAGGTCTACTCGGTGGGCCTGTGGGACGCGGCGATCGCGATCTACGCCCGCCGCTCGGTGCTCGAGGCGAACGACATCCGCATCCCCAGCCTCGACGCGCCCTGGACGTTCGAGGAGTTCGACGCCATCCTCGAGACGCTCGACGCGACCGGCGAGTTCGAGTACGCGTTCGACGTCGGCATGGCGTGGACCGGCGAGTGGTACCCCTACGCCTTCTCGCCCTTCCTGCAGAGCTTCGGTGGCGACCTCATCGACCGCAGCAGCTTCCTCCCCGCCGAAGGGGTCCTGAACGGCCCCGAGGCCGTAGCCTTCGGCAACTGGTGGCAGAGCCTCTTCACGCGCGGCCTGACCCCAGGCACGTCGCAGGACGACGCCGATCGCGAGACCGGCTTCCTCGACGGCCGTTACGCGCTGCAGTGGAACGGCAACTGGGCCGCCATCCCCGCCCTCGAGGCCTTCGGCGACGACCTGCTCTTCCTGCCGGCGCCCGACTTCGGCCACGGCCCCAAGATCGGCGGCGCCTCCTGGCAGTTCGGCGTCTCGGCGACCACCCAACACCCCGAGGGCGCCAACGCCTTCATCGAGTTCGCGCTCCAAGACGAGTACCTCGCCGCCTTCAGCGACGGCATCGGCCTCGTCCCGTCGACCGTCTCCGCCGCCGCCATGACCCAGAACTACGGTGAGGGCGGACCGCTCGAGGTGTTCTACGAACTGAGCAACCAGCAGTCGCTGATCCGCCCGCCGACCCCGGCGTACGTGGGCATCGCGCTGACCTTCGAGAAGGCGCTGGCCGACATCGCCAACGGCGCCGACGTGCAGGACACGCTCGACGCGGCCGTCGACGAGATCGAGCGCGACATCGCCAACAACGACGGCTACGGCTTCTGAGCTGAGTTCGGCTCGCGGCGCGCATCAGCACGCCTGCGACACCTTCGTGTGCGGTGTGGCCCCCGAGCGGGGGCCACACCCGAGCGAGAGGAGACCGAGAGCGCGATGCAGAGGATCCCGGTGAAGCCCGTCCCGGAGCTCGTTCGGCAAGCCGCGGCGAGCGGCCTGGGCCCGGGCCGCCGCGGTGA
>PWQI01000305.1 GCA_003556805.1 Trueperaceae bacterium
AGTGCGGCCCCGGTGACGCTGGTCAACTCGGTCAATCCGTTCCGCCTGCAGGGTCAGAAGACGGCCGCCTTCGAGATCGTCGAGGAACTGGGGCGGGCGCCAGATTTCCACTGCCTGCCGGTGGGCAACGCCGGCAACATCACCGCGCACTGGATCGGCTACTGCGAGTATTCCGGTAAGGGCGATGCCTGCCTGACGGAAGCCTGCGCGTTCTGCAATGGCCATTGCCGTTTCGCCAGCGCCGTGGTGGGCAATCGCCCGGTCATGGTGGGTTACCAGGCCAGCGGCGCGAATCCCTTTGTGCGCAACGCCATGGTGGACGATCCCGAAACGGTGGCCACGGCCATCCGCATCGGTCATCCGCAAAGCTGGCAGCAGGCCTGGGCCGCGAGCAAGGAATCCGGCGGCTGGTTCGATGAATGCAATGACGACGAGATTCTGGAGGCCCAGCGCCTGCTTGCGGCACGCGAAGGTGTCTTCTGCGAGCCGGCTTCTGCCACCTCGGTCGCCGGCGCCCTGCGGGATATCCGCAACGGCAAGATTCCCGAAGGCAGCACAGTGGTCTGCACGCTGACGGGGCACGGCCTGAAGGATCCGGATGTGGCGATTCAGCAGACAGGCGACGCGATCAAGACGATTCCCGCGGAACTGGATGCCGTGAAGCGGGCGATTGTCGACGCCCTCTAAGGCGGTCACGCCTCCCGCCGTGGATCGCGGAACCGTCTACCTCTATGCACCGGGCCTGCTGGGGCCGATTCCCCCGCAAGCCCGGTCCCTGGTGGATGTCCGGCCACCTCACGCGGCCTTGCTGGAAATCCTGGGTCGCGGCAAAGCCATGAACTCCCAAGTGCCTCCGGCTGATCCCGAAGCCGGGCTCTGCGTGCTTCTGGGCCAGAGCAGGGATGCCGAGGAACTCCCCCTGGGTGAGCTGCTGCTGCTTGCCGAGGGCCGAACGGCGGCCGAGGATGAAACAGTGTTCCGTGCCTCACCGGTTCAACTGGTTCCCGACCGGGACCAGTTGCTGTTGTTCGGGCCGGACTCGCTGGAGCTCTCCCGGAATGAAGCGGCGGACTGCATCCAGGCGCTTAATCAGACGTACGTCGACGATGGGCTGACCTTCCAGGCCCACACACCCCACGACTGGTCGCTGCGTGTCAGCGGGCACCCGCGTCTGCAAACCGTCAGCCTTGCGCGGGTTGCCGGTGGTCCCATGGTGGACGGCTTGCCCGCCGGTGAGGATAGCCGTGAATGGATTGCACGCCTCAACGAGATCCAGATGCTGCTGTTCTCGCTTCCCGTGAATCAGCAACGCCAGATGAACGGACAGGCCACCATCAATGGTGTCTGGATCTGGGGTGGAGGAAAGCTGCAGGCGCTTGAGGGCAAGGCCTGGTCCCGCGTCGTGGGTGATACACCGTTGGTCGCGGGCCTTGCCCGGGCGGCTGGCACAGCATGGCAGCCCCTGTGCAGGAAAGCCGAGGAGATACCCGATGACGGCGCGAGTCTGGTTTATTTCGATGCTATGCCCGCCGCCACCGACGGAGAGCGGTTCATGGCGTGGCAGGGGGAACTGGATGCCGTCTGCAGCGCCTGGCTGGCGCCCCTCGTCCGGCGCGTGCAACAGGGCAGACTGCAGTCTTTGGTCCTGGATGCCGGGTCGGGCACGCGCTGGGAGTACCGGCGACACCACCGATGGCGCTTCTGGCGGCGTCATGGGCGTCTGGCAGACCATCTGTTGGTGAGAGAGGACACATGAAACAGGTCAGGATTCGCCAACGCCATGTCCCGGCCGAGCGCGTGCAGGCTCTTCAGGGGTTTCACCCTGTGCTGCAGCGTGTGTACGCGGCGCGGGGCATCGATTCCCCGGAGGCGCTGGCGCGTGGTCTCGGCCGATTGGCGGATGTGGGGCGGCTGCAGGGCATTGACGCTGCCTCGGAACTGCTGAGCCGGGCGGTGCAGCAGGGGAAGCGGGTGACCGTGGTCGGTGATTTCGATGCCGACGGTGCCACCAGCGTGGCTTTGTTTGTCCGCGCCCTGTCCGCCATGGGGGCCGCTTCCGTGGATTACCTGGTGCCGAATCGCTTCGATTTCGGCTACGGCCTCACGCCGCCCATCGCGGATATTGCCGCCGAGCGCGGCACAGAGGTTCTGGTCACCGTAGACAACGGAATCAGCAGCCATGCGGGTGTGGACGCGGCCCGCGAACACGGCATGACTGTGATCGTCACCGATCACCATCTGCCGGGGCCAAGCCTGCCGGCAGCGGACGCCATCGTGAATCCGAATCTCCCGGCTTGTGATTTCCCCAGCAAGGCGCTGGCCGGTGTCGGCGTGATTTTCTATGTGATGGCCGCGCTGCGGGCGCGACTGCGGGCGCAGAACTGGTTTTCCAGCCAGGGCCTGCCCGAGCCGCAACTGGGGACGCTGCTGGATCTCGTGGCGCTGGGTACGGTGGCTGACGTGGTTCCCCTGGACGCCAATAACCGGGTTCTGGTGGAGCAGGGCCTGCGCCGGGTTGCGTGCGCTACTGGAAGTGGCTGGCCGTGATCCGTCTCGGGTTGTGGCCTCCGATCTCGGCTTCGCGGCGGGCCCGCGGCTGAATGCAGCCGGCCGGCTTGAGGATATGTCCATCGGTATTCGATGCCTGTTGACCGACAACGACCAGGAAGCGGCGCAGCTGGCCGCGGAACTCGATGCGCTCAACCGCCAGCGGCGGGAAATCGAGCAGAGCATGGAGCAGGAGGCGCTGGCGGGCCTGGAGCAGGCGCTTCAGAGCATTGGTGGTGAGCCGCCGCCGGCCCTGTGCGTGTAT
>PWQI01000255.1 GCA_003556805.1 Trueperaceae bacterium
AAGCCATGATGCGGCGGTCCGACGGAGCAGCGCGGCGGCGCCAAACGAGTTCTCCGTCGCTTCCGCGCAGAGCGTAAATGTATCCGTCATGGGCGCCGAACAGGACGAGTTCACCAAGAATCGCAGGTGGAGATGTAATCCGGCCTGCGGCGGTGAAGCGCCAGTTTTCTTCCCCGCTGTCCGTATCCAGCGCGATCACCTGGTGCCTCTGCGGCTCGGCCAGCAGGAGCATCCCACCGGCCGCAACGGGAGGCGAGAGCCGACGGCCGAAATTCAACCTCCATTCCTCATCGCCTTCACCCGCGGCAGAGCCGACCGCCTTTTGCCAGTTCTTTCTCAGCTCCGTCGAAATATTCTGCGGAAGGTACCCGCTACGCTGGCCGTCGCGCCGGTACATAGGCCATGTTCCGGGGTGCTCCGTATCTTCGGCCGCATTTACCTCACCGTACGCCGCCCCCCTTTGCAATAACCCCGGCTGCGTAGTGTCGATACCAGGGTCACTGCTGCTCACGATAGCTACGTTGCCGCGGTACTGCTCACTGAGACACCCGCAGGAATTAGGCGGAATATACGCCATTCCATTCGCCACGGTTGCACCGATCTGGCATCCACCGCGGATGAACTCAATTCTATTTCCTTCTCCTGTATCAAAATTCCACAATTTACTACCGCCCTTGCTGCTTTGAAAAACGAACTTTGACGTAGCCAGGAATGGTTGACAGCTCCGGTTAGACCCGGTATGGCCACCATCTATAGCTTCTCGCAGCAGTTCGCCGCTCCGCGGATCAAATGCCATATATGTTTTCGAGTTTGACTGATCTCGTATCCACACTTTCCCGTCAAAAATGAAATGTCCGGCCATGCGGGAATCGTGTCCGCCCCGCGCCCTTGCCGAGGTTTCATGCCGCCACAGTTTGCTTCCATCCTCTGCGCACAGGAAACGCAGTTCGTCCCGTTCTATCAAGCAGACAATTCCTTCTCCGGCAAAATGCAACCTTAATCCCGCCGTCTGCGGGTGCCCGCCTTTGCTTTCTGTTGGTTGCGTCCAGGCAAGGTCGCCGTTTTTCAGATCCACCGCAGCCAGCTCGTGATGCCACTGCCCGTCCTCTTCCCGGGAGCTGCTCAGACAATATACAAGCCCATCTGCAGCCAGGGCGCCCCACGGCTCATCCATCTCACGGCGCCACATCAAAGCGTCCTCTTTTACGTCGAAAGCACTCAGTCCTTCCCGAGACTGGGCAATCAGTATCCCGTCAGCCAGAAGCAGCTTCTCCGGCGTGCCTTCAACAGACCATATCGAGAGCACATCTCCGGTGGATGCATCAAAGACCGATACGTCTCCGTCATGTGCTCCATATATTCTCTCTCCGCATGTTACGATTCCCTTATAGGCGCCCCTCTGCTGACTTCCCGTACCAGGCCCTTCCCACTTTCTGGACCACAGCACGGTGCCGCTGAACGCATCACGGGCGATCAGATAACTGGGGCCCCCACCGGGAAAGTTTTCCACCACATTCTGGGTGATTTGAAAGGTGCGCCCCCCCGCGCTTAGCAAGACCCCGGCGCTGGTTTTGCGGCCTGCCATGGGAAATGGAGGGCCAGCGACCCATTGGAACGCATTGGGAACATCAAAGGCGCGGTCGGAGGCGCTGAGACTGCCGCCAGCGTTGTTCCAGGGATGGGTCCACTCGCCCATATCGTCGGGGCGGGGCGCTCGTACATGTTCAATGCTATTTCCCGCCTCGATAAGCGCCGTTCCCTCCGGAGCAAGCACACGCATCAGCTCATCACGCCCCACAGAAGGCCCGTCGTTTGTGAGGATGATAAAATTCGCCAGATTATCGGTATGAGGGAGATGGGTTTTCTCCCAATGTTCCACGGTTATCCGTCCGTAAAGTTCTTTTTCCAGCAGTATTTCGCGCGTCTTCCTTACCGACGAAGCATCGGATTCAAGGTAATGAACAATCCAGGGGCCGGCCTCGAGCAGATCTTCAGCAAACTGAAGGTTTTCACTTGCGGCCCCTATCATCACGCACAGCCCCCCGCGCCGACTCAGCTCCGCCGGCAGAGCGTCGACAGCAATTCTTTCCATATCTTCCATTACCTCGACCTCTTCTGCGGACGCCAATTGCAGAGCAGAAGCGTTGAGGAAATATCCCGAGAGGAACAACAAACAAGACACCATGCATATACAACGTCTAAGAAAATATCTTCTTGTATTCATTATTCACCTTCCTTCATATCTGGGGATGTCCCATCCGTTGTTGAAACTGCCGATGGTCTACTCAACACGACTACCCCAATGTAGCCGGACACGAACCGTTTGTCAAAGCGCCTCTGTTGCATCTATAAAAAAGGGACAGACTACGAAATAGCACCTGAATACCCCCTGAGTACGGCCTAAAATCGCGTGTTCCATGTTTGCTATTTCGTAGTCTGTCCCTTTTTTACCCTTCTTCGCATACCGATGTGAGCGCCTTGAGGGCGGCATATACCTCGGGGTCGTCTTGGGGGCCGTTGAATTGGAAGGGGTATTTCTGGTTAACGTCCAACGCCATAAGCCCCCAGGATGCACCGTGTTGAACCGTAATGCGCGCCGCCTGGGCGCCTTCCTCGCCGATCTTGTCGTCTTCGTTACACACAATGGGCCTTCCCAGATGTCTCAAACGATTGATGCGGTCGGGGATGTTCTCGAGCGCGGTATGATTGAAGTGTATCAACATGAAATCGGACGCTTCGGCCACCTTGTCATGAAGTGTACCGCTACCGCCGCCGCTGGTGGCAATGTAGATATCAGGCACTTCGGACCG
>PWQI01000434.1 GCA_003556805.1 Trueperaceae bacterium
CGGCGTCCAGCACCTTGCCGCGCTGCATGGGTTGATCGGGGTACGTGAACGAGCGGCCCATCCAGTTGTTCATGCCGAGATCGAGGTCGGTGAGGACGAAGACGGGGGTCTGCAACTGCTCGGCCAGGTCGAACGAGCGCCAGCCGAACTCGAAGCACTCTTCGATCGACGACGGCAGCAAGACCACGTGCCTCCCGTCGCCGTGGCCGAGGCCGTATGCGAAGGCCAGGTCGCCCTGGCTGGTGCGCGTCGGCAGGCCCGTCGACGGTCCGACCCGCTGCACGTCCCAGATCACGCCGGGGACCTCCGCGAACGAGCCGAGGCCCGCGAACTCTGCCATGAGCGAGATGCCGGGACCGCTGGTCGCCGTGAGCGCACGCGCGCCGGCGAAGCCCGCACCGATGACCATGCCGATGGCGGCGAGCTCGTCCTCGGCCTGGATGACGGTGTACGTCGGTGCGCCGTCCTCGCCCTGCCGCAGCTCGGGCAGGTAGTCGCGCAGGGCATCGATGAACGAGGTCGAGGGGGTGATCGGGTACCACGCGGCCACGGAGACGCCGCCGAACACGCTCCCGAGCGCGCCGGCCTCGTTCCCACTCATGATGAGCAGGTCGCGCGTGGCGTCCATGGGCGCCACGCGGAACGGATCGGTCTTGGTCAGCTCTTCGACCGCCCACGCGTGCGCACCACGCACCACTGCGAGGTTGGTGTCGACGAGCCGCCGCTTGCCGCCGAACTGGGCATCGAGCCCGGCCTCGATCGCGTCGAGTGGGATGTCGAGGAGGTGCGCCAGCACGCCGACGTAGGTCATGTTGGCGAGGTAGTCGCGCAGCTTGCCCTTGTGCTCACTCGCCGCCATCAGCGCCTTGACGGGGATGGCGTAGAGGTGGATGTCGTCGCGCTCCACGCCATGGGCGAGTCCGGCGTCGACGACCGCAACGCCACCGCTCGGCAGCTCCCGGAGGTCGGCGTCGACCGTCGCCTGGTTGAAGGCGACGAGCACCTCGGACGTGCGCCGGGCGACGTAGCCGTCCTTGCTGACGCGGATGTGGTACCAGGTCGGCAGCCCTTGGATGTTCGACGGGAAGATGTTCTTCCCGCAGACGGGGATCCCCATGTGGAAGCAGGCCCGCAACAGGGCGAGGTTGGCCGTCTGCGAACCGGTGCCGTTGGCGGTGGCGACGACGAGAGAGAAGTCGTTGGTGACGTCGCGAGCGATGGCGGGAGGGGGGGTCATGGCGTTCGTCCTTGTCCGGGCTCAGACGTGCCCGTAGCGATCGAGCATCTCCTGGGCGGTCATGCCCTCGCCGGAACGCTCGCGCGCCTCGGCCTCGGCGGCGACGATGGCCTCGGCCCGCGCCAGCACCTCGTCGACGCGGTCCCGGGCGACGACGACCACGCCGTCGGCGTCGCCGACCACGAGGTCTCCTGGGTGCACCATCAGCGGCGCACCGTACGCTGCCCGGATGGCGATCGGGACGTCGGTCTCCGTCACACGCCAACGCCCCAGGCCCTGCACCGGGCTGACGCAGGCGGCGTAGACGGGGAAGCCAGTGGCGTCGATCGCCGTGACGTCGCGCAGGCCGCCGTCGACCACGGCGCCGCGACACCCGCGACGTTGCATGGTGGCGGCGATGAGGTCGCCGAACAGACAGTACTGACCCGCATCGGTGCCGGCCCAGACAGCGACGCTGTCCTCGCTGAGCGCGTCCGCGAAGGCGAGCTTCGCGCGATCGGGACCCTCGAAGCGCTCCTGCCGTCCGGCGATCGTGGCCGCGAACCCGGCGAACGCCGACCCGACGGCGGTACGAGGGCGCAGGTCGGCGTGCAGTGCCGGTGGCTGCCACCCCCGCTCATCGAAGACGTCGCACACGATGGCGGTCGGGATGGCCGCTGCGCGGGCCACGAGCGCTGCGCGTTCGCTGGTCGCTGCCATGTCAGGCGATTGTGTCACGCGTGCGGCGTCCTGCGCCGGGACCGGCGGACGCCCGGGCGCACTTCACACGCGCACCGATCCGGGGACGGCGACGTCCAGGCCCACGCGGCGGGCGACCGCCTCGAACTCCTCGATGGTGGCCGCGTCGACGGGCGGGCTCGGGGGCCGTACGGTCGTGGTGGAGAACACGCCGCGCCGTTCGAACACGTGCTTGCGCAGCGCCACCCCGATGCCGGGCTGGAACTCGTAGCGGATGAGCGGCAGCACGCGGTCGAACACGGCGGCGGCGCCGTCCTCGTCGCCGGCCTGGTAACGCGTGACGATGTCGACCAGCACCTCCGGGAACGCCAGGCCCGTCATCACGCCGGCGGCGCCGTTGACGAGCTCTTCGAACACCCACTGGCCCCCGAGACCGCCGAAGATCCCGATGCGCCCGTGGGCTTGCTCCAGGATGCGCCGCTGCTTCACGAGGACGGGCGGGTCCTCGGCCTTGAGGTAGGGGGTGACGCCGTCGTTCGCGAGGCGGGCGATGAGATCGGCGGGGATGGTGATGCCGAACTCGGATGGGTAGTCGTGGATCGCGACGGGGAGAGCGGTAGCGGCGGCCACCTCGCGGTAGTGGCGCTCGATCACGGCCGGCGTCCCGGGGGCGATGGGGGCGACGAACACCGCGTTCGCGCCGAGCGCCTCGGCCTCCTGCACCTGCTCGATCGAGCCGGCGGTACCGAAGGCGCGGATCCCGACCCATACGACGATTCGCCCCGCAGCCGTAGCGACGGCCGCCTCGATCACGCTGCGCCGCTCCGCGCCGCGCAGCTTGTGGGCCTCGCCCATGAAGCCCAGGATGGCGATGCCCTGCACGCCGGC
>PWQI01000166.1 GCA_003556805.1 Trueperaceae bacterium
CAGGCGGAAGCGGCGCGCCGCGCGGCTGAAGCCGAGCACCTGAGGGCCCAGGCGGCGGAGGTGGCCCGAAGGCGCCGGCTGGAAGACCAGGTGGCGGATCTTGAAGCCCGCCTGCATGAATCCCGGGATCATGGCGCCCGCCTGCAGCGGCGCTACGACGAACTCTCACAGCAGTTTCTCCAGCAGGAGGCCTCCGCACGCTCCACCGTCGAGGAGGAAGTGGCCCGTTACCGGGCTGCGGCCCAGAGCGCGTGGCGCAGTGCCGAGGAAGAAGTGGCTGAAATGGAGTTGGAGGTAAGCCGCCACCGGGAGGCCCTGGAGCGTGAACGCGCCCGTGTGCGGCAACTGGAAGATACTTTGCGCACCCTGCAGGGGGTGGAAGGGGAAGGTGCGGAGGACAGGTTGGATGACCTCCAGGGCGAAGTGGTCGCCCTGAAGAAGGCACTACACCTGTCGGAGCGGGCGCGGATCCAGGCGCAGCGTCGTGCGGTCCGTCTGGCGGAACAGCTGGTGGAATTGGAGACCGCGGTTCAGGATGGAACGGCCGGCGCCCAAGGCTCTGGTGCATCCGCCAGTGCCCGGCAGCCGGGCCCGTTTCCGGCTTCCCTGGTCGGTACAAGCGCGAACCCGCAGGAGGTGGATCTCTCGGAAGCCAATGAAATCCTGCGCCGGGCTGCTGGAGTTGGGAGCGGAGTCGGGGCGTCGGATGCCCAGCAGCCCGATCTGGGGGTGAGTCTGGGGGATGACCTGGCAGATGAGTTCCTGTTGGTCACCTCCGACGAATCGCTGGACCGGCTAAAGCTGGCCCGCTTGCAGATGGAGGTGGAGACCGGCGATCAGGAGGACCGTGTGCATGAGCAGGCCCGCGAGCAGCGCCGTCGCCGGAACGTGTTTCTGGACCAGGCCGAGGAGGCCGAGGCCCGCTCATCCAGGCCGGCAAAGCGCGAACAACCCGCCACCCGCTCCCGACAGCCCGTCGGAGCCCGGTCCGGTGCCGCGGAGCGGCCGATAACGGCCGCCCCTGATGGTCGGTCGCCCGGGTTTTCGACGGGCGGCGGGAGCCGGCTGCCGATGATTATCGCCGTACTGGTCCTGCTGGGGGTTGCCGGCGGCGCGGCGTACTGGGTGCTCGGCGGGAGTTGATCAGATCTCGATCATCTCGAAGTCGTCCTTCCCGGCGCCGCATTCGGGGCAGGTGAAGCTGTCAGGGATGTCCTCCCAACGTGTGCCGGCCGGAATACCCTCGTCGGGCAAACCTTCTTCCTCCTCATAGATCCAGCCGCAGATCACGCACATGTAGGATTTGAATTCCATGGATGCTCCTGCAGTCGGGGTATTCAGGCCGGGTACTGTACCGTTTGGGCCGCGGGCCGGGAAGTCTTGCCCGCCCCGGTGGCCCCTGCCACAGTATGTGCATGAAAACCGCGAACCGCGTGCATGGGGTCTATCTCATTACCGATGGTGTGCCCAGGGATCTGCAGGCCCTGGAAGCTTGGTATGCGCCGCTGCTGTCCGCCGGGGTGTCGATGCTGCAATACCGGGATAAAAGCGATGACCGGCAGCGCCGCCGGGAGGAGGCGGGCTTGCTGGCGCGCTTGTGCCGGGAACACGGTGCGTTGTTTATCGTCAATGATGATGTGGTCCTTGCCCGAGACTGCGGGGCCGACGGAGTCCACCTTGGGCGGGACGATGGCGCTGTGGCTTCCGGGCGGCGTTTACTCGGCGCCGATGCGGTGATCGGCGTATCCTGCTATGGCAGCCTGGAGCGGGCCGAGCACCTGGCGGCCGATGGGGCGGATTACCTGGCTTTTGGCTCGGTTTATGCTTCCCCCACCAAGCCCCAGGCGCCCCGTGTCTCCCTTGAGACTCTGGTCGAAGCGCGCCGCCGCTTCCCACATCCTGTGGTGGCCATCGGCGGCATTGATGTGGACAATGCGCGTCCCGTTGTCGATACCGGCGTGGATGCCCTGGCGGTGATTCAGGGTGTGCATGGCGTCGCCGATCCGATGCCCGCGGTCCGCCGCCTGACCGAATTGATGAAACGCTAGCGAGGTTCCGTTCCCATGAAGCATTCCGAGGCCCTGTTCCAGGCTGCGCAGCAGCATATTCCCGGTGGCGTGAATTCTCCGGTGCGTGCGTTCCGGGGGGTTGGGGGCACGCCGGTGTTCATCCGTCGCGCCCAGGGGCCGTACCTGTACGATGAGGATTTCACCCGTTACATCGACTATGTGTGCTCCTGGGGGCCGGCAGTGCTGGGCCATGCGCACCCGGAAGTGGTGGAGGCCGTGCAGCAGGCCGCGGCGGGCGGGCTGAGTTTCGGCGCCCCCACAGAGGCGGAAACCCGGATGGCGCAGCAGGTGAAAAAACTGGTGCCGTCCATGGAACTGCTGCGTATGGTCAGCTCCGGTACCGAGGCCACCATGAGCGCGTTACGCCTGGCGCGGGGGTATACCGGACGTGATGTGATCGTCAAGTTCGAGGGCAACTACCATGGTCATGTGGACGCGTTGCTGGTGAAGGCCGGTTCCGGCGCGCTGACTCTGGGAACCCCGACCTCGCCCGGTGTGCCCGAGAGTGTGGTGAAGGATACGCTGACGCTCAGTTACAATGATCCGGAGCAGGTGCGGCAGGTGTTTGCCGAGAAGGGTGACCGCATCGCGGCCGTGATTGTGGAGCCGGTGGCGGGCAACATGAATTGCGTGCCTGGTACGCCTGAGTTTATCCAGACCCTGCGCGACCAGTGCACGGCCCACGGCAGTGTGCTGATCTTCGACGAAGTGATG
>PWQI01000137.1 GCA_003556805.1 Trueperaceae bacterium
ACCATCCAACGTATCTCCGGTCCGGCGGTCATCGCCGAGGGGATGATGGGCGCGCGCATGTACGACATCGTGCGCGTCGGCGGCGAGAACCTCGTCGGCGAGATCATCCGCCTCGACGGCAACACCGCTTTCGTCTAGGTCTACGAGGACACGAGCGGCCTCACCGTCGGGGAGCCCGTCGCCTCGACCGGACGTCCGCTCGCCGTCGAGCTCGGGCCCGGCATGCTCAACGGGATCTTCGACGGTATCCAACGCCCCCTCGCCAAGATCAAAGAGGCGTCCGGGACCTACATCGATCGCGGCATCACGGTCAACTCGCTCTCGCGCGATGCGCGCTGGGCGTTCACACCGACCGTTGCCGTCGGCGACGAAGTCGCCGCGGGTACGCCGATCGGCACCGTGCCCGAGTTCTCGTTCACCCACAAGATCCTGGTGCCGCCGGGCAAGGGCGGCGTCATCAAGACGATCGTCGCTGCCGACGAGTACACCGTCGACGACGTGGTGGCCACCCTCGAGGACGGCACCAAACTCAAGCTGGCGCACTTCTGGCCCGTCCGTCAGGCGCGGCCCGTGGCGAAGAAGCTCGACCCCGTCACGCCGTTCCTCACGGGCATGCGCATCCTCGACGTGCTCTTCCCGCTCACCATGGGCGGCACCGCGGCCATCCCCGGGCCCTTCGGCTCGGGCAAGACGGTCACGCAGCAGTCGATCGCCAAGTTCGGCAACGCCGACATCGTCGTCTACGTCGGCTGCGGCGAGCGCGGGAACGAGATGACCGACGTGCTGGTCGAGTTCCCCGAGCTCGAGGACCCGCAGACCGGCAACCCCTTGATGCACCGCACGGTGCTGATCGCCAACACCTCGAACATGCCGGTGGCCGCGCGCGAGGCGTCGATCTACACGGGCATCACGCTGGCCGAGTACTTCCGCGACCAGGGCTACGGCGTCTCGATCATGGCCGACTCCACCTCGCGTTGGGCCGAGGCCTTGCGCGAGATCTCGTCGCGCCTCGAGGAGATGCCCGCCGAGGAGGGCTACCCGCCCTACCTCGCGTCGCGCCTCGCGGCCTTCTACGAGCGCGGCGGTCGTGTCACCACCCTGGCCGGCGAGCAGGGCGCGGTGTCGATCATCGGCGCGGTCAGCCCCGCCGGCGGCGACTTCTCCGAGCCCGTCACCCAGGCCACCCTGCGCATCACCGGCTGCTTCTGGGCGCTCGACGCCTCGCTGGCCCGGCGCCGTCACTTCCCGGCGATCAACTGGAACCGCTCGTACTCGCTCTTCGGCGACATCCTCGAGGACTGGTACCGCGAGAACGTCGCGCAGGACTATCCCGACGTGGTGGAGCGCGCCGTGGTGCTGCTGCAGCGCGAGAGCGACCTGCAGGAGGTCGTGCAGCTCGTCGGTCCCGACGCCCTGCAGGACCAGGAGCGCCTGGTGATCGAGACCGGTCGCATCCTACGCCAGGACTTCCTGCAGCAGAACGGCTTCGACCCGATCGACGCGTCGTGCACGCTCGACAAGGCGTACGGGATGCTGCAGATGATGCTGAAGTTCTACGACGTCGCGCGCGCCGCGCTCGAGGGTGGTGCGACGGTCGACGAGATCCTCGCCAACCCCGTCGTCGAGAAGATCAACCGCTCCCGCTACGTGGCCGAGGACGACTTCCCGGCCTACCGCGACGACGTCATGCAGGCGTTGAGCGAAGGCTTCGCGGTCGCGGCGTGAAGGCCAGGAGGCACCTCTCGTGAGCACGCTCCTCAAGAAGCAGTACACCGACGTCAGCTACGTGTCCGGGCCGCTGCTGTACCTGCAGAACGCGCCCGACCTGAGCTACAACGCCATCGTCCGGATCACCGACGGCACCGGCCGCGAGCGCGGCGGTCAGGTGATCGAGGTCTCCACGGAGTACACCGTGCTCCAGGTGTTCGAGGAGACCTCGGGCATCGACCTCTCCAGCACCACCGTCAATCTCGTCGAGAGCGTCGCGAGGCTCGGCGTGTCGAAGGACATGATCGGGCGCCGCTTCAACGGCATCGGCAACCCCATCGACGGCCTGCCGCCGGTGGTCGCCGACAAGCGCCTGCCGATCGGTGGGGCGCCCATCAACCCGGTGGCGCGCGCCAAGCCCGAGGAGTTCATCCAGACCGGCATCTCCACCATCGACACGCTCATCAGCCTGGTGCGCGGCCAGAAGCTGCCGATCTTCTCCGGGTCGGGCCTGCCGGCCAACGAGCTCGCGGCGCAGATCGCGCGGCAGGCGACGGTCGTCGGCGAGGACTCCGAGTTCGCGGTGGTCTTCGCCGCGATGGGCGTCACCCAGCGCGAGCTGACCTTCTTCACGCAGGAGTTCGAGCGCACCGGCGCGCTGGCGCGTTCTGTGCTGTTCCTCAACAAGGCCGACGACCCCGCGGTCGAGCGCCTGTTGACGCCCAAGATGGCGCTCACCGCCGCCGAGTACCTCGCCTTCGAGCACGACTACCACGTGCTGGTCATCCTCACCGACATGACCAACTACTGCGAGGCACTGCGCGAGATCGGCGGCGCGCGTGAGGAGATCCCGGGCCGCCGCGGCTACCCGGGCTACATGTACACCGACCTGGCGTCGATCTACGAGCGCGCCGGCGTCGTCGAGGGCAACAAGGGCTCGGTGACGCAGTTGCCGATCCTGTCGATGCCCGACGACGACGTCACGCACCCGATCCCCGACCTCACCGGCTACATCACCGAGGGGCAGATCTACCTGGCGCGCGACCTGCACAACAAGGGCATCTACCCGCCGAT
>PWQI01000338.1 GCA_003556805.1 Trueperaceae bacterium
GTGGCCGGGGTGCGCGACGCGCTCGCTCGGTCGCTGCAGGTCCTCGGCATCGCGGCACCGGAGCAGATGTAGGACGCGTCGCGGCCGGCGACCCCGGCCCGGGGCGCCGGCACGAACGCACCTGGCTCAGTCCAGCGCGTCGTCGGCCCGGCGCAACGCCCGCGCCAGGGCCTCGCTCACGTGTATCGCCTGTCGTCCCGTGCCGTCGGCGATCTGGTGCCGACAGCTGAAGCCGGGCGCGACGGTCGTCCCGGCGTGCTCTCGCACGGCAGGGAAGAGGCGCTGCTCGCCGATCGTCAGCGACAGGTCGTGGTGCTCGTAGCCGAAACTGCCGGCCATCCCACAGCAGCCGGCATCGAGTTCGCGCACGTCGTTCGCGGTCCACCCCAGCACGGCGCGCGTGCTGGCGGTGCCCAAGACGGCCTTCTGCTGACAGTGGCCATGCAACAGCACGGTCTGGTCGGATCGTTCGAAGTGCTCACTCGGGTCGAGCGCGCCGCTCGACCACGCTTTGGCCAAGAACTGGTCGAGCATCAGCGTCGCGGCCGCGACGGCGTCGCTGCGCTCGCCCGGCACCAGGTCGCGATGGTCGTCACGCAGCGCCGTGACGCACGACGGTTCGAGTCCCACGATCGGCACGCCACGCTCGACGTAGGGATGCAGTGCCGCCACCACGCGCTCGGCCTGCGCCTTGGCCTGACGCACCAGCCCCTTCGACAGCAACGGTCGGCCACAGCACACGTACGGAACGAGCTCCACGTCGTAGCCGACGGCCTCGAGCACCTCGACGGCCGCCGTGCCGGGGCCCATCTCGTTGAACACCGTCCACGTGTCGGCGTAGAGCGCCACGGGACGCCGCTCGCCAGCGCGCCCCGTGGTCGTCGCCGCGCGCGAGGCGTGGCGCTCGAACCAGCGGTCGAAGCGCTGGTTCGAGAAGCGCGGCAGGGTGCGGCGGCGGTCGACGCCGAGCAGGCGTTCGTTGAGCCGCCGCACCGGCGCCGCGGCCAACACGGCGTTGGTGAGTGGCGCGAGCGCCTGCGCGAACGGTGCCAAACGCGGCATGCCGCCGATGACGCGCGCGCCCAAGGGCGTGCCGTGGTCGTCGTAGTAGTGCTGCAGGAACTCGTACTTCACCTTGGCCATGTCGACCTGGCTGGGGCACTCGGCCTTGCAGGCCTTGCAGGCGAGACAGAGGTCGAGCGCATCCTTCACCTCGCGGCTGGTGAGGCCGCCCGGCAGCTTGCCGGTGAGGGCGTCGCGAAGGACGTTCGCGCGACCACGTGTGCTGTGTTCCTCGTCCCGCGTCGCCATGTACGACGGGCACATCGTCCCCACACCCTCCTTGCGGCAGGCGCCGACACCGGTGCACATCTCGACCGCGCCCAGGAACCCCTCCTGCGCGCTGAAGTCCATCACGGTCTCGACGTCGCTGCTGCGGTACGCCGGTCCGTAGCGCAAGTGCTCGGTCATCGCCGGGGCGTCCACGATCTTGCCCGGGTTCAGGATGCCAAGCGGGTCGAAGCTCCGCTTCACCTCGCGGAACGCCTCGTAGAGCACGTCGCCGAAGAGTTCGCGGTTCTTCTCGGAGCGAATCAGGCCGTCGCCGTGCTCGCCCGACCAGGAGCCGCCGTAGCGCTTCACGAGCGCGAACACCTCGTCGGCGATCGCTCGGTACGTGGCCACGCCGGCGGCGGTCTTGAGGTCGAGGTGCGGGCGCATGTGGATCACGCCGACCGACGCGTGTGCGTAGAGCACGACGTGTGCCCCGTGGCGTCGGCACACTTCTAGGACCGCCGGCACGTACTCGGCGAGGTGCTCGACGGGGATGGCGGCGTCCTCGATGAACGGTGTCGGCTTGGCCGGTCCCTTGACGGTCGCGTAGATCCCGAGGCCCTTGCGCCTGAAGTCGAGGATGTCGCGCTGCTCGGCGACGCCGAGCGCCTCGTACACGGCGTAGGCGCGGGCGTTGACCGCCGGGTCGCGAGCGAGGCCAGAGAGTTGCGTACGCAACGCGTCGTCGTCCGGGCCGTCGAACTCGACCGCCAGGACCGCGGCCGGCTCGCCCTGGACCCACCCGAGCAGTGGACGCAGCGCGGGGTTGCGGCGACCGAGCTCGAACAGGTCGCGATCCATGATCTCGACGGCCGAAGGGCCGTGGACGTTGATGATCGGGACGGCCTCCAGAGCGCCCCTCAGGGTGTCGAAGTGCACCATCGCCAAGCAGCGGCGCTCGGGAACGGGGTGGAGCTGGAGGGTCACGTCGAGGATCACCGCGAGCGTCCCCTCGCTGCCGCACACCAGCTTCGCCAGGTTGAACGGCTGCCCGAACGCGAGCTCGTCGAGGTTGTAGCCGCCGACGCGCCGCATCACCTTCGGGTAGCGTGCCGCGATCTCGTCCGCGTGGTCTCGGACCAGGCGCGCGACCGTCCGGTGGACCTCGCCCAGGAGCCCGGGTGCGCTGGCGTGGGCCGCGAGCTCGTCGGCGTCGAGGTCGCGCAGCTCGGCGACGCTGCCGTCGGCGAGCATCACCGTCATCGCGATCACCTGATCGACGGTCTTGCCGTACTTGATCGAGCGCGTGCCGGCCGAGTTGTTCGCCACCATGCCGCCGATGGTGGCGCGGTCGGTGGTGGAGACGTCTGGCGTGAACTGCAACGCGTGCGGCGCCAGCGCCGCGTTGAGGTGGTCGCGGATCACGCCCGGCTCGACGCACGCCGTGCGCGCCTCGAGGTCGATCTCGAGCACGCTGCACATCGAGCGGCTGACGTCGAGGACGATCGCCTCGGCGACCGTCTGACCCGCGAGGCTGGTGCCGCCGCCGCGCGGCAGCACCGCGACGCCCTCGGCCGCGGCGATCTCGAGCACGGCGCGGACGTCGTCGGCGTGGCGCGGGAACACCACGCCATGGGGCTCGATCTGGTACGGACTGGCATCGGTCGCGTAGAGCGTCCGGGCGACCGCGTCGAAGCGCACGTCCCCCTCGACGCGCGCGCGCAGGGCGGTCTCGAGGCGCGCCCGCAGCGCGTCAGGACTCGGCATGGGGCAGTATCGCACGCGCCTGCGCGACGTCAGCGACGAGTGGAGGCACCACTGCGACCACCGGCGAGGGCGGCGATCGCGGGCAGGGCATCGCTGGGCGACAGCGTCTCGAGCAGCGCTGCAAGCGTGTCGAGCGCGTGGCGCACGACGACGAACCGGCGCAGACTCGCTGCGTCGTACGGGTCGACCTGTCGCCCGGCTCGAGCCCGTCCGCGCTCGTCGAGCAGATCGAGGTCCACGAGCACGCGCTCCAGGCGTTGTGCGAGGGGCGCGTCCCACGGCCAGGGCCGACCGCGCTTGCGCAAGACGAACGCCCGGCGGGCATCACCGACGCTCGGATAGGTCGCCGCGAGCGCGCGCAGGCGGTTCGGTCCGTCCGGGCCGAGGTCGAGATCGAACGGCGTCCCGGCTCGCAGGAGCATGCCGAGCGGTGACAGCGGGTCGTCGTCGACCGGTTCGATCGAGCGGACGACGACGCGCTCGGCAGCGCCGCGATCCGCTCCCGCGAGCGAGTGTGCACTCGCGCTCGTAGGAGCGTGTCGCGGCTGGTCCGGGTCGCGGTCCAGGGCGAGGGCCCCGTTCGTCGCGATGCCCTCGAGCCGGAGTTCGATCGTCGTGCGCTCCTGCCAGCGGCTGCTCGTGACGGTCGCTACGGCGACAGCTCGCTCCGTGCGTGCGTAGTTCGGAACGGCGGCGCCCATGCCCCAGCCGACGGCCCGTACGCCGTCCACGTGCGTCTGCAGGTGCGCGCCGCCGTTGCCCATCGCTCGCGTGGGCCCGATGCGGCCCTGGATCGCGAACAGCGGTTCGGCCAGCCCTGCGCCGTAGGGCTCGAGCGCTCGAAGGGAGGCATGCAGATCTGCGTCGACCTGACCAGCGTGGAGCACGGCGTCCGCCGTCACGCTGCGCACGGGTACGTCGAGTGCAGCGACGTGCTCGCAGATCGATGTCCGAAAGGCGTCGAACCGCTCAGCGTCCAGCGTGAAGCCAGCGGCCGCCGCGTGGCCCCCCCAGCGCGTGAGGTGCTCGCGCGCGGCGTCCAAGGCGGCTACGGCAGAGCACCCGGGCGGCGTGCGGACGCTCCCCAACGTCCCCGCGACGATGAAGGCCGGGCGATGGAAGCGTTCCACCAGGTGGCTCGCGACGATCCCCATCACACCCGCGTGCCACGTCGATCCGCGCAGTACCAGGGCGGGCGCGTCGTCCGCCTCCGCGAGCGCCACGGCCTCGGCGCTCATCGCATCCTGGACGCGCTTCCGTTCCACGTTGAGCCCTTCGAGCAGCGTGGCGAGCACGCGGCCGCGACGCTCGCTGGCGGTGAGCAGGAGCTCGAGTGCGACGTCCGCCTGGCCGAGCCGCCCGGCGGCGTTCAGACGCGGCCCCAGCACGAACGCGACGTTTTGGGCGCTCAGCGGAGGCCGCAGCTTCGCGAGCGCCACGAGCGCCCGCAGTCCGGGGCGTTCCGAGGCGCCCATTCGCTCCAGTCCAGCTGTGACCAGGGCGCGGTTCGGCCCCAGGAGCGGCGCCACGTCGGCGATGGTGCCGAGTGCCGCCACGTCGGCGAGATCGCTCGGTGGAGCCAGGCCGAGGCGTTCGTGCAGTGCCCACACCAGGTGGTACGCGAGCCCAGCGCCGGTGAGATCGGCCGTTCCGATCCCGTCGAGCGGGTGCACCACGAGTGCGTCCGGCCGCGTTTCGCCTGGCAGGTGATGGTCGACCACGATCACGTCCACCCCGGCCGCGCGCAGCGCCGCGACCTGCGCGACGTCGCCGATGCCGCAGTCGACCGCCACGAGCAGATCGGCGACCGCGGCGTGGTCGCCGACGCGCTCGCGATGCAGTCCGTAGCCGTCCTGGAGCCTGTTGGGAAGGTACGGCGTGACGTGCCCGCCGAGGGCGCGCAGCGCGATGGTGAGGACCGCAGTGGCACTGACGCCGTCGGCGTCGTAGTCGCCGTGCACGAGGATCCGCTCGCCGCGCTCGAGTGCCCGCGCGAGCCGGGCAGCCGCCTCCTCCAGCGCAGGAATCGGCGCCAGTTCGAGCGTCGGAGACAGGGACCGGACGAGATCATCGCGCAGCCCACGCGCCCAGACGGTGGCGGCGAGCACGGGATGGACGCGCAACTCGTCCACCAGCCGCTCGACTTCGTGCACGGGTGCCGGTGGACGTACGAGGTAGCGCGCGCCGTCAGCGTCGACTCGATCGGGCGTCACGTCCCGCCCGAGGCCGGTCGTCACAGGTAGTCGCTGGGGTCGTCACCTCGGCGGTCACCGCCGCCGACGGCTTGACGTGGGTCTGCGCGATCGGGGATGACGGCTGCGCTGCCCTCCGGTCGACGGTTCGGTTCGAGCTGCTCGAGGAGGCGGTCGCGCTCGCTGCGCACCGTGGAGAGCTTGCGCTCGAGTCGCCATACGCGTGCCTTGGCGGGGACCCATCCGATGAGCCAGGCCAACACCATCGCCAGCACCACGACGAACGCGATCGGCAGCGATGGCAGACCGGGGAGCCGCGCCGTCTCGGGGTTGAAGGTGTGGAAGATGGCCAGGTAGACCGCGAGGAGCACGAGGGCGACGACCTGAACGATGCGCATGGCTTTCACGGCGACCTCCCGGTTGCCATTCTACCGCGCTCCGTCGAGGCCATCGGCTACACTGCAGGGTCATGTCGCACGCAGCCACCAACCACGCCGCCACGCCCGTCACGCAGTCACCGCCACGCGTGTTGGCCGCGATGTCGGGTGGCGTCGACTCATCGGTCGCCACGGCGCTGCTCGCGGAGCAAGGCTTCGAGGTGACGGGCGCGATGCTGCGCTTCTGGCCCGACGACCGGCCCGCGGGCGCGTTCGATGTGTGTTGCAGCCCCGAGGCCGCCTACGATGCCAGGCGCATCGCCGACCGGCTCGACGTCCCGTTCTACCTGCTGGACGCTCGCGAAGCGTTTCAAGAGGTCGTCATCGATCCGTTCGTGGCGAGCTACGAGGCGGGTCGTACGCCCAACCCGTGCGTCTGGTGCAATCGCCACGTCAAGTTCGGTGACACCGTGGCGCGGGCGCAGCGGCTCGGTTGCAGCTTCGTCGCCACGGGTCACTACGTGCGCCGCGTGGAGGGTCCGGATGGGGTTGAGTTGCACCGGGGCCGTGACGACGACAAGGACCAGACGTACTTCCTGTGGGCGCTGCCGCGCGCCATCTTGCCGTACCTGCTGTTCCCGCTCGGCGACATGACGAAGGCCGAAGTGCGTGCTCAGGCCGTCGACCGTGGACTCTCGGTCGCGTGGAAGCGCTCGTCGAGCGGCCTGTGCTTCGTCCCGGACACGGTGCGTGCGTACCTCGCCGAGCGGGTCGAGCCGCGGCCAGGGCCGGTCGTCGACGTCGCCCAAGACGGCGCGGTGGTGGGTGAACACCAGGGTGTGGCGTTCTACACCATCGGCCAGAAGAAGGGCCTCGGTTTGTGGAAGTCGCACCTCGAGCGCTTCGTCATCGATCTCGATCCCGACACGAACACCGTCGTCGTCGGGCCGCGTGAGGCCTGCTCGTGGCAGACGCTGGAGGCCGATCGGGTGAACCTCCTGTGCGCGGACGACGAGCTGCCGGAGCGCGTGTTGGCCCAGGTCCGATACCGCCAGGCGCCGCAGCCCGCGACGCTCGAGCGCATCGCTCCGGACCGCGTCCGGTTGCGGTTCGACGAACCGCAGTTCGCCGTCACGTTGGGGCAGTCCACCGTCTTCTACGTCGGTGAGCGCCTGCTCGGCGGCGGCGTCATCGAGCTGCGGGGAAACGCGGCCGCGTGACGGCCCGAGCGGCCTCAGGAGCGCTTTCCCACGTCACCCCCGGTGCTCCCGGCGATACACTGGCGCGAAGAAGAGGAGGCCACTCGTGACGACCATCATCGTGCTTGCGATCCTGGCTGCGTTGATCCTGTTCGCGATCAACGTCTACAACCGCATCATCACGCTCGAGAATCGCTACCAGAACGCGTGGAGCCAGATCGACGTCCAGCTCAAGCGCCGAGCCGACCTGGTCCCGAACCTCGTCGAGACGGTCAAGGGCTACGCGGCACACGAGCAAGAGGTCTTCGACAACGTCGGCAAGGCGCGCGCCGCGATGGCGGGCGCGAAGAACGTCGACCAGTGGGCCGAGGCGGCCAACATGATGACCGCTGCCCTGGGGCGCCTGTTCGCGATCTCGGAGGCCTACCCCGAGCTGAAGGCGAACGAGAACTTCCGCGTGCTCCAAGAGGAGCTGTCGAGCATCGAGAACAAGATCGCGTACGCGCGGCAGTTCTACAACGACGCCGTGCTCCAGTTCAACACCGTGATCACCACGGTGCCGGGCGTCTTCTTCGCCGGTCCGATGGGCAAGACCAAGCATGTCTACCTCGAGGTCCCGGAGCCCGACAAGGAGCTTCCGACGGTCTCGTTCGGCGCGGCCACGGCCTGAACGCAGCGGGTCGACGCACACGATGACGACGGCGCCGAAGGGTGGCTCGCGCCTGCCCGACGCCATCACCGATCCGGTGACCGGCCGGCGGATCAGCCTCCTCGATTGGAAAGCGACGAACCTCCGCGCCTCGTGGCTCCTGGGCCTCGTGATGGTCGTGCTGCTCGGGGGGTTGGGCTGGCTGATCGGTTTCGCCATCGATCCCGGGCTGGCAGGCGTGGTGGTGGTGATCGCGGTCGTGTTCGCCCTCGGCCAGACCGCAGCCGCCTACTGGGCGTCGGACACCATGGTCCTCTCGGTGGCAGGCGCGCGCCCGGCGACGCAGGACGAGCATCGCTACCTCGTCAACGTCTCCGAGGCGGTCGCGATCGGTGCTGGGGTGCCGACTCCGCGGGTGTACGTGATCGACAACCCGGCGCCGAACGCGTTCGCCACCGGGCGTGATCCCAAGCACGGCACGATCGCCGTGACCACGGGCCTGATGGAGATCCTCGACCGGCAGGAACTCGAGGCGGTCGTCGCTCACGAGATCGCGCACATCCGCAACTACGACATCCGCTTCATGTCCATGCTCGCCGCGACCGTCGGCGCCATCGTGCTGTTGCGCGACGTGGCGCTGAGGTCGATGCGCTTCGGGGGCGTGGCCCGGCGGCGTGGTGGCGGTTCGTCCGGGGGCGGCCGTGGCCAGATCATCGCGATCGTCGCGCTCGTCGTGCTGCTCGTGCTCGCGCCGCTGCTCGCCATGGCGTTGCGGATGGCCGTCAGCCGGCGGCGCGAGTACCTTGCCGATGCGACGGGCGCCTACATCACACGCAATCCCGAGGGCTTGGCGCGGGCGCTGGAGAAGCTTCGCGACTTCCGCGGACCACCGATGCAGGTGTCGGAGGGCGTGGCGCACATGTTCTTCACCAACCCGGCCCTGAAGCGCAACGCCAATGGCTGGTTCGCGACGCACCCGCCCTTGCAAGATCGCATCAACCGCTTGCGACGGATGTGACTCGTGGGCGTCGACCCCGAGGCGATCCGCCCCGGACCGGCGGTTGACACGCAGCGAAGCGAGGGCCGGTCCCAATGGGACCGGCCCTCGCTTCATTCCGTGGAGCGTGCGTGTTCGGACCGAAGGTGCCCTTAGGCGTCCTTCTTGTCGTCGTCGTCATCGTCGTTCGAGTCATCGGCGCGCGTATCGTCGGCATGCGCCTCGGACTCGGGCTCGCTGGCCTCGTCGGTGGCAGCGTCGCTCGCCGCAACCTCTGCCACTGGCTCACTGGGCTTGATCGGGCGCTTGCCGTCACGGAACGCGGCGGTGAGCATCGCGGCCGCTTCGGCCGCATCGATGGCGTTCTCGGGATCGACCGGCTCTTCTGGCGTCCGGACGGCCGCAGGCTTGCTCGCGGGCACGCTGGCAGCGGGGCTCGGCGTTTCGGCCTCGTCCGTCGGTGCCACTGTCTCAGTCTCGGCCGCGGCATCGGTCGCCTCGGGCGCGCTGACGGCTTCGGTCTGCACGCTCTCGGTGCCCTGCTCGTCACCACCGCTGGCTTCGGCGGCCGTGTCCTCTGCAGTGTCGTCCTTGACGTCTGCGCTCAAACCGAACTGGGCGAAGAGGTCGGCGTACACGTCACCGAGCTTCGTGGTCGTCTTCTGACCCGCGCCCTCGGCTGCGTAGCTGTAGTCGTAGTCGATGCCGGCACCGCGACGTCCACCGCGGCGTCCGCCACGGCGACCGGCGCCTGCGCCGCCGCCGCGCGCGCTCGGTGCACCAGTACCGATGTCGTCGTACGAACCCGACCCAGCGGTGAACGGCAGCAGCCGCTTACGCGACAGGCTGGCACGCTGCTCGACCGGGTCGATGTTCAAGATCACGGCCGTGATCTCGTCACCGCGCTTGAAGTGCTCGTTGACGTCTTCGATGTGGTCGTGCGCGAGCTCGGAGATGTGCACCAGGCCTTCGATGCCTTCTTCGATCTCCATGAACACGCCGAAGTCTGTGAGGCCCGTGATGGGGCCCGTGATTTCCGTGCCCGGCGGGTACCGGTCGGGCAGGCTGCTCCACGGATCGGGCTGCGTCTGCCGAAGTCCCAGCGAGATGCGCTCCTGGGCCGTGTCGATCTTGAGGATCATCGCCTCGACGTCGTCACCCTCGGTGACGATCTCCTTGGGGTGCCGGATACGCTTCGTCCAGCTCATCTCGGAGACGTGGATGAGGCCTTCGAGGCCCGGTTCGATCTCGACGAACGCGCCGAACGGCGTGAGGTTCGTGACCTTGCCGCCGATGCGCTGACCGATGGTGTAGTTCGCGAGCACGTTCTCCCACGGGTTCGCCATCAACTTCTTCATCGAGAGGTTGATGCGCTCACGCTCGAGGTCCATGTCGAGGACTTCGACCTTGACCTTGTCGCCGACGTTGAGGACGTCGCGCGGGTGGTTGAAGCGACCGTGCGTCAACTCGCTGCGGTGAACGAGTCCATCGATACCGCCGAGGTTGACGAAGACGCCGAAGTCGGTGATCTCAACGACCTCGCCTTCGGTCTTGAAGCCGGGCTCCAGCTTCTTGAGCGTCTCTTCCTTCTGACCGGCGAGCTCGACCTCGAGGATCGCGCGCCGCGAGATGATCACGCGGTTGCGGCGACGGTTGAGCTCGATGATCTTGACCTTCATACGCTGACCCACGTACGGCGACAAGTCGTTCACGCGCCGGACGTCGACCTGGCTGGCGGGCAAGAAGGCACGAACGCCGAGGTTCGCGACGAGTCCGCCGCGGACCTTCTCGATGATCTCGACTTCGACCGGCTTCTCCTTCTCGTGGATCTCCTGCAGCAGGTTCCACGCACGCTCGGCATCGGCGCGCCGTTTGGAGAGGACGATCGTGTTGTTCGGAACATCGGAGCGAACCACGTAGACGGTAATCGGGTTACCGGCCTTGTAGTACTGCGCCGCTTCCTCCTGATTGCTGTCGTGCTCGAAGATCTGGTTGTAGGGGAGAAGCCCCTCGATCTTCGCGCCCACGTCGACGACGATGCCGTCTTGTGTGAGCATGATGATTTCGCCGTTCACGATCATCCCGCGGTGGACGGGCTTGCGCGCCAACTGCTCGTCAGAGGCGGCGAGCACGTCTTCCATCGTGATCTCGTCGTCGGCCTTTTCGCTGAACGTCGCAACGGAGGCTGGTGTTTCGGTCGTTGCCTCTGCGTTCTGGTCACCCTGCTCAGCAACCGCAGTCGGGGCCTGGTCGTGGTTGGTTTCCTGGGCTGAGTCGGTGGCCGGGGCAGGGGTCTCCGCGGCCTGGTTAACTTTCTGATCCATGAAAGGGGGATCCTCCTTCGTTTGCGACGAGGCGCAACGTGCCATTACATCACGAAACGGGGGAAGTCCGCAACCTGACGTCGTGGGGCACGAGACGAGCCGTTGTGAACGAGCGTCAGGCTGCGTCTCGGCTGGCGTCGCGGAAGCGATCGAGTCCGTGGTCGAGCATCAAGGCCCAGTCGTTGCCGCTGCTGGGCAAGAACAAGCCGAAGCTGCCCTGGCGCCGACCTGCGCGAACCTCGGCGACGTCCCACACGATATCGACCTGGCTTCGCAGACGGTACAACCGCGCCTCGCGGTCGAACTCGATCTGTACCGACGGCA